>JARRLI010000061.1:0-6416 GCA_037387145.1 Robiginitalea sp.
GAACTGCAGGGAGCAAGAATACTTGTTTTTGAGGACAACCCAATCAATGCAGAGCTCCTGGAATCCAGGCTGCAGAGCTGGGGTTGCCTGGTTCGGCTTGCAGACCGCGTCCCTGTTGGCCTTCGAATTCTGGAACAACATCCTGTCGACCTTATTTTAATGGACTTGAGAATGCCCCAAATGGATGGTTTTCAGGCCACAAATCTTATTCGAACCCATAAAAATCCAGCTATTTGCCGCATACCTGTAATCGCGCTTACAGCTGATTTTATGGCAGTCGAAAACCAAAATATTCGGGAATTAGGTCTGGATTCGGTGCTTTTAAAGCCCTACGACTCCCAGGAGTTATATACAATAATGTCCACGCTCTGCAGACAGGATGCATCGAGGGTTAGTTCCCCAGGTGCTATGAGGAACGACAGAGGTATTCGTTCCAAAGAAGGACTGATATGCCTGAATTATTTGGAATCCGAGTGTGTAGGGGATGCCGATCTGCTTTCAAAACTCGTGATCATGTTCAAAGGTAACCTGCTTGAATTTGCAGGGCGTATGAAACTCTGCCTTCTGCAAGAAGATCATGCAGGCATTGCAGAGGCGGCACATAAGATCTTGTCAAGCCTAAAACTTATACAGGCAACTTTTTTTCTCAACCTCGTTGAAGAAATATACCGGGAGGCCTCCGAAGGAGGTAAAATCATCCGGATTAACAGCATTTACCTGAAGTTTCTTCGACATTATCCAATGCTGGTTAAGGCACTGGAGTGTGAACTGGAAAAACGCAAACATAACGGAGATGAATCCTAAAAGACTATTACTGGCTGAGGATGACCAAATGCTCGCATCCCTTTTAAAATACCGATTGGAGGTAGGGGGCTATCAGGTGGACCTGGCATTGGACGGCAGGGCTGTGAAGTCATACCTGAAAGGAGGAATCCCGGATCTGGTAGTAAGCGATATTCTGATGCCTTACTATTCAGGTATTGAACTGGTGAATTTTCTCCGGGATGAATTGAAGTCAAGGGTGCCGGTTATAATGATCTCAAAGGCCGACACCGGATCCGATCCCCAGTATCTATACGAGCTAGGGGCAGATGTATTTATTCCCAAACCTGTAAGCCCGGGGTATTTACTTCAGAAAGTGGATGAACTAATGAAAAGAATGAAGTCGTGAATAATCTATTGATAAACAATCAGCTAATGACCTTTATGGGGGTTTATAAGATCTCCACAACCCTTCTATGGGAGTTAACGCTGGTTTTTGCAGCAATTGCGGTACTTTTTTTATTCCTGATTTTTATGTTGCGCTCCCGGATCTCGGGAAGGCGGTATAAGGTTGAGGTTCAAAAGCGGGAACTGGCATCTATGGTCAGCCATTTTCTATTTTTTCCGCAGGATAGCAATACCGAAGACCAGGAGGAAGACCTCAGAAGAAGGCAAGAATTCCGCAAACTCCTGGATACCCCATTGAACCGGGAGGTGCTTTCAGAAATACTCCATGAACTGTCCCAGGATGTTTCGGGTATGGCCCGAGAACGACTCCTCTCATTATATCAGGACCTTGGTCTTCAGGAGGAGGCCTACAGAAAACTGCAGAGCAGTAAGTGGGAGACCATTTCAAGAGGTATCCTGGAACTCTCGGACATGCAGGTGGAACAGGCGTACTTCATTATTCGGAAATTCATCTACGACAACCGTAGTATTCTAAGGAAGCAGGCAGAACTGGCTATTATAAGCCTTACAGATATGGGGATCCAGAGTTTCCTTGATGCAGCCAGGGGGCCTATTTCAGAATGGCAGCAACTCAGGATCATGGAAATCCTTAAACGAAAAGATTCTTTCCTGCCGCCTGATTTCAAGCATTGGCTCACCTCTGAAAATGAGGATGTTATTCTTCTTTCCCTGCGCCTGATCAGGTATTTCAAACAATCTGAGGCAGCAGCTCAGATTACCGGACTTCTCACACATAGTTCCACGGAAATACAACTCGCCTCCCTGGAATGTATACGGGATCTTGCCTATGAACCTGCAAAAGACATCTTAAAGCAAAATTTTGCTGATGCCGTTCCACAGATCAAACTGGGAATCCTGGATGCCCTGCGCCCAATCATTGCTTACACTGATAAGGACTGGCTACAAAACCAGGCAGCTGGTGATGAAGCTTTTGCCGTCCGCAACAAATCCAACGCCTTGCTGCAAGCCCTGGAGCATACAGCAACACCTTCGCCCGTGAATCCAACACTATGGGATCAGGAACAAGTTGTTGAAGAAACCAGATCAGAACCAGATTCAAATGGCAAAATTCCAATTCCTTCTGATTCAACGAATACTTCAGCACAAGAAATCGCCTATGATCTAATGCTGGACTTGCTGAAGCCCGATTTCTCGGCGTTAGGGGTGGATTGGGAGATGGACAATCTCTCTGTTTTACAGCAAGATTTCATAGCACCAACACCGGAAAACCTGCCTGAGGAGAGCTGGCGCCTGGAGGAAACCCTCGTTTTTGATGCATGCGTGATGGAGGTGCTGGAGGATATCTGCTCCGATACACCTGAGTCAGTTGATTTTCACCAAAACATCCCGGAATTTCTCCCCTTAATCGATCAATCACTAACCCCTACCAATATGAATCCTTATGAACCTTCTCCGGAGTGGTTACTGCGCATAGAAGTGCAGGCTGAGATCCTTCTTTCGGACTCGGGACATGCTAAAATGCTTAGGGAAATCCTATTGGAAGACCTGGAAGAAACCGAGCATGTATTGAATACCAATTTTGTTGCCTGGGTCACCGAGGCCGATTCCCATGCTTTAGCGGATGAAACCAACTCGGAAACTACAGAAGAACTATTACGGCAGTTTCCTGAATTTGAGGTAATTGCTGATGACATTCATGAATTACAAGACCACAATCAATCCCAATATATAATGAAAGAACCAACCCTCAATACAGAAGATCAAAAAGAGCTCCCTGATTACTTTTCCATATTCCATGAATTCTTCCGTTCCTATGACGCTGAATCCAAGCTGATTCTAATGGAAGAGATTCCCGAAATAGGAGGGGAGAAGGAATTGAGGTTCCTCGCAGAGTTGTTTCATGACCCCAATCCCAGGATACGTGCTAAGGCACGAAAGACCCACAAGATCCTGAGGAAAAAATTGGGATTGTCTGCGGACGATCTGAAAGGGCCCTCCGGCTCCCTCTGGACCCCGCAGGACCCCACAACACAAAAAGCTTCTACAGAGGTGAATACATCCACTGAACCCACTGAAGACCAAACGGATGAGAAGTTCGAAGAACTGGACTTTGAACTTGAATACGAGGGAATGGAAAATTCACAATCACAAGAGGCAGTCACTCAAAAACCAAAGCGTCATAATAGCTATCTCAGGTTATTGAAATATCTAAATGGAAGTCAAAACGACACCCATGTATAGTGATTTTATAAACATCCTCGCAGAAGCCGTCAATGGGACCTACCTGGTCCTGACACTGGGCGTATTCGTATTGTTCGTGAGTATGGGATTCCTTTCTTCCAGGAATTCACTGTACGCCAGGAAGAAACATCGAATTGGCGACATCTCACAGATCATTTCTTCTTCCATGGCACCCAGCATTACGATCATTGCCCCTGCTTACAATGAATCGCTTTCGATCGTGGAAAATGTCCGTTCCCTGCTTTCATTGCGGTACGTTAATTATGAGGTCATGGTTATAAATGACGGAAGCACTGACAATACCCTTGAGAAGCTTGTGAAGGCTTACGACCTGGTTAGAACGGATGTTCCTGCTGATAAGGACTGGTCCGGCAAACCGATTCACAATATCTACAAATCGAGAAAAAAATCCTTTGACAAATTAACAGTAATCGACAAGGAGAAAGGAGGCAAATCAGATGCGCTGAATACTGGTATACAACTTTCCGAAAGCAAGTATATCGGGTGTATTGATGTGGATTGCTTATTGCATCCGGATGCTCTTTTGCATGTGGTTCGGGCCTTTTTCCAAAGATCGCGCAAGCGCGTAATTGCGGTGGGCGGCGTTATCCGGGTAGCAAACTCCTGCAAGATCGGTGGGGGAGCCCTGGAAGAAATTCGTCTCCCCAAGAACTGGCTGGCCCGTTTTCAGCTATTGGAATATACCCGTTCGTTCTTATTGGGACGAATGGCCTGGGGCCGCATAGATAGCCTAATGATCATTTCCGGAGCCTTTGGGTTTTTCGATCGCGAGATCGCACAGGAGGTTGGGGGCTACGATATTGATACCGTAGGGGAGGACCTGGAGATTGTTTTTCGTATGCGTAAGCATATGCATGACAAAGGAATTCCCTATACAATTGAATACCTGCCTGATCCCCTTTGCTGGACTGAAGTCCCTGAAGATCTGGATATCCTTATCAATCAGCGCGACCGCTGGTCAAGAGGCAATCTGGAGACCCTTCAGAGGCATCGTGAAATGCTCTTCAATCCTCGTTATGGGCGGCTGGGCATGTTGAGCTATCCATATTGGTTTTTCTATGAATGGCTTTCACCCTTACTTGAATTTTTTGGTTTTCTGACCGTGCTGCTGTTTTGGTACCTGGGGAGCCTTAATACCCAGTTTTTTCTGGCTGTAAGTGTGCTTTTGTACTCATTTTCCGTGATGTTCTCGCTATTTGCCATCCTGTGGGAGGTATGGTCTTACAACCAGTATTCCCGGATACGGGATATCCTGATACTGATCGGGTGTGCCTTTTTTGAGCCATTTCTATTCCATCCAATAGTGGTATGGTCTTCCGTACGGGGGAATTTCAAAAAACTTTTTCGAATGCGGGCAGGCTGGGGCTCTCAGGTCAGGAAGGGTTTTGTTCGTGCATAGCTGCATGGGAAATAAATAAATGCAAAGCAGTGTAAAATGAAGAAAAATTATAAGATCATAAGCATTATTTGCTGTATACTCTGGGGATCAGTGCTCTTTTCACAGGGTGCACCGGCATCTTTTGATCCTGACGAGTCCTTTCGAATAGCCCGTGAACTGGCCTTTGATGGGGAACTTCAGGCTTCGCGTGATACACTCAGTAAAATTTTGGAATACTATCCGGAGTATACGGAAGTCCACACCTTCCTTGCTAATACCTATCGCTGGGAAGGAGATCACAATGAAGCCCGCAGGCATTTCAATCGAATCACATCCCAGGAGCGGGATCTCGAAGCTGTCTGGGTGGCTGCCATCCTAAACGAACTTCATGCCGGAAATACTTCCATTGCCCTGGGCCTGGCGAACAAGGCCCTAAATTATTTGGGGGAAAACCTGGCAATACGGAAACTCAGAAACGATATTTTAGGAAAATCGGAAAGGTCGGAATCCCTTGCGGAGGAAGAAACCAGGGTCTATAAAAACCGAATTTCCATTGACAATCGTCTGGAAACTTTTAACCAGTATTACGATCCCATGTGGTATACCAGTGTGGAATACCGCCGTGAAACGGCCTTAGGCAGGGTGATCCCAAGGATAAACTACAGCAACAGATTCGGTATTGGCGGGATGCAATACGAATTGGATCTGTATCCTCAGATATCCAAAACATTCTATGGCTACCTCAATTATGGGTATTCCAATTCAGAATTGTATCCGACACACAAAGGCTCGGTGGAAGTCTTTGCCAGCCTTCCAAAGGCGATGGAAGTTTCTCTCGGAGGACGGTATTTGGAGTTTATTGACAGCAAGGCCACCCTGTTTACAGGATCTTTCGGTATCTACCGGGGCAACTATTATCTGAGTATACGACCCTACGTGACGATCGTTGATGGTCGCAGTCCGGCAGGTTCAGGCAGTCTCCTGGCGCGTAAATATCTTTCGAGCGACTTGAATTTTCTTGGATTGCGTGCCTCTTATGGATATAGTCCTGAATTACGACAATTGCGCAGTGGCGATGTACTTATTTCTGAATCCCTGCTGTTTTTGGAATCCCAGTCCCTGCGGCTGGAGTACCAGTTTGCATCCGGGAAAAATAGTCAGAACCTGTATTTAGCCAACCTTGGAGTAAGCAGGCAGGAATATGTCCTGCAACCCGGGGCCTTTTTCTGGGTGATCAGTGGCGGTCTGGCCTATCGCCTTCGGATTTGATTTATTCCGCTACGTGAGGCTCCCCACAAAAAAACACCGTTACACCACAAAAAATGGCATTTACATGACAAATAAGGGAGATTTCATACGTGCAGCCGTCTTTTTTGCGTTAGAATACTGGTATTTTAAAATCACCTACTATGTTATACGATACTTACGGAGAAGAATACCTTTCGTTCCTGCGGGAATTGAATGAAATCCTAAGTGTAAATGAACTGGCCGAAGTGGATTATTTATAATCCCGAAGGGCTACCCACAAAACCCAGATCCCATGGCAGAAAATAATCATGACAACGCAGCATACATGGACTTCATC
>JARRLI010000062.1:0-6360 GCA_037387145.1 Robiginitalea sp.
CGTACTTGTCGATCAATGGACCACCCGGATAGGGCATCCCCAATATTTTTGCGCTTTTGTCGAATGCTTCTCCTACTGCATCGTCAAGGGTTTCTCCCAGGATTTCCATATCGAAATAATCCCGTACCAAAACGATTTGTGTATGTCCGCCGCTTATGGTCATTGCCAGAAACGGAAATGGGGGGAGGGGCTGTCCGGGTGTTTCGATAAAATGGGAAAGGATATGAGCTTCCATGTGATTTACCTCAATCAGCGGGATTTGCAGTCCCAGTGCAAGTGATTTGGCAAAGGAAGTACCTACCAGCAGGGAACCTAAAAGCCCGGGACCTCTTGTAAATGCAATGGCGGATAGTTGTTTTTTGTCGATATTTGCTTTGGCTAAGGCCTGATGCACCAATGGGATGATATTCTTTTGGTGTGCCCGGGAGGCCAGCTCAGGCACCACCCCCCCATAAGCTTCGTGAATATGCTGGGTGGCTACAATATTACTGAGTGGTTTACGGTTGTGTATTACAGCCGCGGATGTATCATCACAGGAGGATTCTATAGCTAGTATGTAGATATCTTTAGTGATCATGCAGTAATTTGGAACAAATTTTGGTGATGCAAAGTTAAAAAATACGCCGTATCAGAAAATTCCGGAAAATAGTTGTTCGTATTCTACTGACCCTACTGGTTTTTTGTGTAGTAGGGACCGTTATTCTCTCGCTCCCCGGGGTACAGACGCAACTGGCTCAATACGCCACAAAGCGGCTCAATAAGAATTTCGGTACAGACATACAGATTGAACGGCTCCGGATTTCCCTAATCAGCTGGGATACTGCCCTGAAAGATATTTATATCGCTGATTACAAGAAGGATACACTTGCCTACATAGCAGAATTAAATACTTCTATCCTGAGCCTTCGCGACATTGCCCGGGGGAAACTGGAATTTGGTACCATTGAGGTTGACGGGCTCTATCTCAACATGAAGACCTATGAGGATGCCCCGGATACCAACCTGGGTATCTTTATTTCAAAACTGGATAGTGGAAAACCCAGGGAGCCGGGTACACCTCCCTTTTATTTCTACGCTGATAATCTGGAGCTCGAAAATAGCCGGTTTTCCCTTTGGGACGGCAATCTGGAGAAGCCACAGATTTTGGATTTTACCCGATTGGATGTTGAGGCGGAAGATTTCACCATCCTGGGACCAAAAGTCAGCACCCGGATTGCCTCCCTCGACCTTAAAACTTCGAGGGGTGTAAGTATTGAACAGCTCTCAACGAGTTTTACCTATACGCGGGAATACATGAATTTCGACTCCCTTTTGGTCAAAACACCGGAGTCAGAATTGAAAGGCAGCCTGCGGTTCGATTACAAACGGGAAGACCTTGCCGAATTTACAGACAAGGTGCAGGTGACAGCCCAGTTTTCAGAATCCACAATTTCCCTGAATGAAATCAACCAGCTCTACGATGTGTTTGGTAAGGACCGCACAGCCCTGCTTAACACAACGGCTACCGGCACCCTGAATGACCTCCAACTGGATAACCTGCTGATTGTTTCGGACAATTCAGGTATTCGAGGGAACTTCAATTTTGAAAATCTTTTTGACAGGGAGGAACCCTTCAGTATGGACGCCAATGTCCGGGATATAACCACCAGTTATTACCAGCTACGCGGGCTCATGCCTGAATTGCTGGGGAATTCCCTTCCTGAATTCTTGAAAAGCCTGGGGCAATTTACCATCAGGGGTCCGGCAGAGATCACCGAAACCTCCGTAATGGCGCAGGTCAATATCGAAAGCCGGCTGGGAAACAGCTATGTTGACTTAAACCTCACTCAAATAGACGATATTGAAAATGCCAAGTATTCCGGGTTTGTCTCACTCATAGACTTTGATTTGGGCAGGTTTGTAGGGGATCCCACCTTAGGTAAATCAACCCTCGACGTTAATGTGGAGGGGCAGGGATTTACCAGAAACCGCCTGAATACAGAGATAATCGGACAGGTGTATTCCTTTACCTTTAATGACTATACCTATTCGGAAATCGCAGTTTCCGGGATTCTTAAGGATGAGCTATTCGACGGCTCCCTGAGAAGTAATGACCCGAATTTCGAATTTGACTTCAAGGGCCTTGCTGATTTTGGCAGTGTGGATAACACCTTCAATTTTGTCGCTTCCGTGGCATATGCCGACCTGTACAAACTGAATTTCATAGAGGATTCCGTGGCGGTTTTCAAGGGGAATGTCAATATGGATATGGTTGGGAACGATCTGGACAAAATATCAGGGGATATCCGATTTACCGAGACGAGTTTTCAGAATGTAAACAACACCTACTATTTTGAGGATTTTGAAATTAGATCCCGTTTCGACGCAGATTCGGTCCGCAGCATTGAAATAAATTCCCCCGATATCATAACCGGCTATATGCGCGGAAGATTTAGGGTAGGGGAGCTTGGAAAGGTGCTGAAAAATTCTATCGGTACTATCTACACCAATTATCAGCCAGATTCAATTACCCCGGGGCAGGAGCTTTCATTTAATTTCAAGATCTACAACAAGATTGTAGAAGTATTTTTCCCCGAAGTTTCATTTGGTCCTAACACTTTCATTAGGGGTGATATCATGGCGGATGATGGGGACTTCAATCTGAATTTCAGATCACCCGGCATCACTGCTTTCGGTAACCAATTGGATACCATTGACGTGCGGATTGATAATAAGAACCCCCTTTACAATACCTATGTTTCGGTTCAGGATATTTCAACGGTGTATTACGACTTGCAGGATTTCGAACTTATTAATACCACACTGTCAGACACCCTCTTTTTCCGGACAGAGTTCAAAGGGGGGAGCGAACTCAATGACCGTTACAATCTGAATTTTTACCACACCTTCGACCAGAATAACAAATCCGTTATTGGCCTCAAACGTTCCGATGTCAGCTTTAAGGGGAATACCTGGGTGCTGAATGCGGAAGGCAACGACCGAAATAAAGTAATTATAAGCCCGGGACTGGACAGTGTAAATATTGAAGAGATCGTTATGAACAATGAAGAGCGGGAGGAAATTTTGCTGAAAGGGCAGTTTGCCGATTCTACGTATAAAGACCTGGAATTGCGTTTCAAGATAGTTTCGCTCAATAAGATTACACCGGATCTTAAAGGGCTTGATCTTAAGGGAGAGGTCAATGGGGTTCTCAACGTACTGCAGCAGGATGAGGTTTATTTACCCATTGGCAATCTTGAAATTTCTGAATTTGCCATCAATGATTTTGTTCAGGGAAAACTGGATATCGGTATTGTAGGGAACCGAAATCTCACAGAGTTTTCTGTGAACAGCACAATAACCGAAGATGGGCAGGAGAAGTTCAGTCTCATCGGTACCCTTGAGACTAATGAAAAATATCCCACTGCGGACATGACTGCTAACCTGAACCAATTCCCACTTGAGCCTTTCAATCCGCTTGCCGAGGGGATCTTATCGGAAATGAGGGGTACGGCAAATGGTTCCGCCCGAATAACCGGAGATCTGAGAAACCTCGACATCAATGGGCAGCTGGCCCTGAACGATGCCGGGCTGGGTATTCCCTACCTGAATGTGAACTACGACTTAAGCCCTAATGCTACAGTTCGTTTGTTTGGCCAGACTTTCGAATTTAAGGATATAGGACTGAGCGATACACAATTCGGCACGCGTGCAGCCCTGGATGGCACCATCAGCCACTCGGAATTCGCTGACTGGAGACTGGATCTGGACGTCTCCACCCAGGATTCTCGTTTCCTGATTCTCAATACAGAGTTTGATGAAGACGAGTTGTATTACGGAACCGCATTTGTGAATGGGACCGGACGTATTTTTGGACCCACTACGGGCCTTAATATAAAATTCGACGGATCTTCCGCCGCCGGGACTTCTCTGAAAATTCCTATAAGCGATGTTGCCAGCGTAGGGGATTACTCCTTCATCACCTTTACCGAGAAGGATAATATCGAAACCCTGGATGTGCAACGGACCCTTAGAGAATATCAGGGGCTTGAACTGGAATTTGACCTTATTGTCACCCCGGATGCCGAAGTGGAGATCGTAGTGGATCAACGTACGGGGAGTTCCCTTAAAGGTACGGGGGAAGGTATTGTTTTCATGGAGATCAATACCAAAGGAAAATTCAATATGTGGGGAGATTTTGTGGTCGTTACGGGCCAGTACAGGCTCCGTTACGGGGGCATCATTGACAAGACATTTCTGGTGCGTCCCGGGGGGACGATAAACTGGGACGGCGATCCCCTCGAGGCGATCCTTAACATGGAAGCCTTGTATGAATTAAATGCCAATCCTGCACCCCTGTTGGACAATACAGGTTATACCAGGCGGATCCCCACGGAGGTGGTGGTGCGGCTAACCGATCAGCTTGAAAAACCCACGGTTGGTTTTGACATTCAGTTCCCGGGTACCAGCTCGGTGGTTAAATCGGAACTCGAATATCGCCTTCAGGATCCAACCGTAGAGGAACGAAATGCACTATTCCTGCTGGCTCAGGGCACGTTTGTAAACGATCGCTCCGGCCTGAACCAGCAGGCCGTAACGGGCAACGTGTATCAGACTGCCTCTAACCTCTTCAGCAAGGCACTCAGCGGTGACCAGGATGTGATCAATTGGGGAGTGTCCTATGAGAGCGGTTACCAGGATCCAAGGGCGGATGTTGTCACGGAAGACCGGATTGGTGTTACGGTGTCCACCAAGATTAGTGACCGGGTTCTGTTTAACGGTCGTTTTGGTGTCCCGGTAGGAGGGGTGGATGAGTCGTCTGTAGCCGGAGATGCGGAGATCCAGGTGATGCTCAATGACGAAGGTACCTTGCGTGGCCGTATATTCAACCGGCAGAATGAATTACAGCAGTTTGCTACAGACCGGCAGGGATATACACAGGGAGTTGGTTTGTCCTATGAAGTGGATTTTAATAATTTCCAGGACCTTGTAAAGAAGATTTTCCAAAAACAGGAGCAAGAAGAAACTGCCAAAGACAGCACGCTCGTTCCCCAGACTATGGGCCAGGATAGTTTGATTCGCTTTTATTCCAAAACTCAGCAGCCAAACTGAGTTTTTGACGCTGTTCTTCTTGGATTCAGGCCAGATTTCACGAAAACGATTTCGAAAGGAAATACCTTCAATTAAGGGTGGATTCCATTCATAGTTTAATGGAAGTTTGTTATTTTTGAAGTTCGAACTTTCAGAATGCAAAACCCAATTAAGAAACTGGCTGTGCTCACCTCCGGGGGAGATTCTCCCGGAATGAATGCAGCGATCCGTTCGGTAGTCCGGACCTGCGCCTTTCTGGGTATAGAATCCGTTGCCGTATACAGGGGGTACCAGGGCATGATAGAGGGGGATTTCGTTCCCTTTAATGCCCGTAGTGTCAACAATATTATTAACAAGGGAGGTACGATCCTGAAAACGGCACGCTGTGATGCATTCCGCACACCCGAGGGGCGTGCAAAGGCTCATGAGTCATTGGTCAAAGCAGGTATTGACGGGTTTGTAGTCATCGGGGGGGATGGTAGTTTCAGGGGAGCCAGTATTTTTCACAAGGAGTATGATTTTCCCGTTATCGGTATTCCGGGAACCATCGATAACGATATATTCGGCACCAATTACACCCTGGGCTTCGACACTGCATTGAACACCGTGGTTGAGGCCATCGATAAAATCAGGGACACGGCCAGTTCCCACAGCAGGCTATTCTTTGTAGAGGTCATGGGCCGGGATGTCGGACACATTGCCCTGAATGCCGGAGTAGCGGCCGGGGCCGAGGAAATACTTATCCCGGAACAGGATCTGGGCCTGCAGCGTCTGCTGGAATCCCTCAAGCGAAGCAAGAAATCAGGTAAATCCTCAAGCATTGTCGTGGTTGCAGAGGGGGACAAGACCGGTAAGAATGTATTTGAACTCAAGGAATACGTTGAAAAGAATATACCTATTTACGACGTAAGGGTTTCGGTGCTGGGGCATATCCAGCGCGGCGGAGTCCCCACAGCGTGTGACCGGGTACTCGCATCCCGCATGGGCGTAAAGGCAGTAGAGAGCCTGCTGGAAGGGAAAACAAACCTTATGGTGGGGATTATGGAAAACAAAATTGTGCTTACACCCATAGATGAGGCTATTAAGGGGCAAACCAAAATCGATCGAGAACTCATTAGGGTTTCTGATATAATGACTGTATAAAATAACCATTAAAACAGATACAAATGGCATCATTGCGAATAGGAATTAACGGATTTGGCCGCATAGGCAGGCTTGTTCTGAGATCAGCTGTGGAACGGGACAATGTGGACGTTGTCGCTATCAACGACCTGCTGGAGGTGGAACACC
>JARRLI010000063.1:0-6320 GCA_037387145.1 Robiginitalea sp.
ATAGGGCTGGTTGGCCATAGTGAAGGAGGTCTTCTGGCCCCAATGGTTGCGGCTGATTCAAAGGACATCGCCTACATGGTCCTGTTGGCAGGGCCGGGAATCCCCGGTCGTGATATCCTGATGCTGCAAACCGAGCTGATCCAGAAAGCCAACGGGGTTTCGGGACCAGCCCTGGACCAGGCGATGAAAAGCCTGAGTGGTATCCTTGATATTATCAGAAATACAGAAGACCCATCGAAGCTCCCGGATGAATTAAAAGCCTATCTGATGCGAACCCTGGAGGAGAACCCTTCCATGGTGCCGGAAGGGATGGACCCCGCTGACCTGGCGGATTCCCAGATCAGGGCATTTGGCACTCCCTGGATGCATTATTTTCTTTCTTACGATCCTGCTCCCGCCCTGCGCAAGGTATCATGCCCTGTCTTAGCCCTGAACGGGG
This sequence comes from Robiginitalea sp., assembly GCA_037387145.1. GTDB lineage: Bacteria > Bacteroidota > Bacteroidia > Flavobacteriales > Flavobacteriaceae > Robiginitalea. The sequence continues at coordinate 440 of JARRLI010000063.1, forward strand.
AAAAGGACCTGCAGGTACCCCCTGTGGAAAACCTGGCAGCTATTGAAAAATATCTGAAGGAAGGCGGTAATACTTCAGCAACCACCCGAATGCTTCCAGAGCTCAATCATTTGTTTCAGGAATCGGAAACGGGGTCCCCCTCAGAGTACGGGACCCTGGAGGAAACCTTCTCCCCTATGGCCCTGGATGAAATTACGAAATGGATAAAAGGACAGACAGAATAGACCGAACTGCCAATTACAGGGGCTCTTAAGTTGAAGAACCCCCGGTTTTTTTATTTCTCTTTCGGGGCAGTCGATTAGAATCCTTCAGACTTTTATGGATGATCCATTCCAATTGCCCGTTCACGCTACGGAATTCATCATCTGCCCATTTTTCGACCTGCTTGAATAGCTCAGGGTCAATCCGCAGCACAAAGGATTTACGTTTGCTCACAAACTATGTATTTAGGCTCCCGGCATTGACCACGGGAACGGCCTCCTTATCCCCGCAGAGGACCACCATTAGGTTGCTGACCATAGAGGCCTTCTTGTCTTCATCGAACTCAATAATCCCATCCCGGGAAAGTTGCTCCAGGGCATCCTCTACCATACCAACAGCCCCTTCCACTATCTTTTTGCGGGCCGCTACAATAGCCACCGCTTGCTGGCGTTTCAGCATCGCATTGGCAATTTCAGGGGCATAGGCCAGGTAGCCGATCCGCGCTTCAATAACGGTGATTCCGGCAATGGCCAGGCGTTCGGTGATCTCCACCTCCAGGGCTTCATTGACCTCATCCATTCCGGAGCGCAGGGTAAGTTCTGCCTGGGCATCATCAAAATTGTCATAAGGATAGGATCCGGCCAGTTTCCGTACTGCGGCATCGGTCTGTACACGCACAAATTCGACGTAATTATCAACCTCAAAGGCAGCCTTAAAGGTGTTATCCACCTTCCAGACAAGGATAACATTGATAAGGATCGGGTTCCCTATCTTGTCGTTGACCTTTACCCGCTCACTGTCAAAATTCCTGGCACGAAGGGAGATTTTTTGCCTTGTATAAAAAGGATTGGCCCAGAAGAAACCGTTATCCTTTACGGTTCCCTTATAGGCCCCGAAAAGGACCATCACCTTGGAACTGTTAGGGTTTACGATAAAAAATCCGCGCATGATCAGAATAATCAGAGGGACCCCCAGCAAATACCAGGGGTTTGCAGTCATCACCAGGGCTGTAACTGTTCCCGCAATCACCATAAGCAGCACCAGTAACATCAGATAGCCACTGGCGGCAGTTATTTGTTTTTCATTTGTCATAATAATACCTATTTGATATCATAATGATACTATTAATTTTTGACATTTACAAATTTGAACTCATTAGTATCCAAATCTGGACATAGGATGCTGAGCTACTTAACAGGAGAAGTGCTTACTCGATGTCAGGCTCATCTAGATCCGGTAAATCAGATTCTTTTTCGAACAAGACGTGGAAAACGCGCAGACGAAATACATCCTGGCTGATCTTAAAGCCCTCGGTAGAGATCAGCCTGGATCCCTGCCGGATATAATGGAGTTCATAACGCCAGGCCCGGGAAAGCCTGTGTCCAAATGCAAAATGGGTCCGGGTGTTGTTGATGAAAAACTCAGTGGCCTTCTCGTTATTAAGAGTTACAAACCCCTCAAATAATATCTTCAGGTAAATGGGATGATTTTCGCCCAGGAAGGTCAGGTCCCTCGTTTGAGCACCAGCCAGCCAGCGAAGCCGGATATTAAACGTATTGGGCAGGTTCTGATAGTAGAAAAACCGCTGCTCAGCCCGAAACCTGGAAAACAACCTGACAATGTTAAAATCCACCAGATTCACATTCAGATCCTGATGAATCCTAAATTCACTGAGGTTGCTTGAATTTCGATTGAATGTCTGGAAGAGTGCCAGGGCACCGGCTGCTCGAAACCTCTTATTAAAACGGTAGTTGGCGGTGGGCCGAATCAATAGCTGATTCCACTCCAGCCCTGAAATATCCCAGCGATATCCTACATCGCCCCCATAGGAAAACTTTTCTGAGACGGGCACGTTAACCGCATAATTCGACCATATCTGCCGATCAATCTCATTATCATCCTGAGCCCTGAGGTCGTACCCTTTCAAAAGGCATAGAAGGCAGAAAACAACCAATCTCAGAATCAATGGCATAAAACGAACCGATCTACAAAAATCAAAGGTACGGGAACAATGGAAATATGGCTGCTTCCATATGCATGCGTTGATGCATTTTTTGTACATCTGAAGATCACCCCATGTACAATTCCTGAAACCCGTCATGCCATGGATGGAATGCTTCATTGGACAATCCGGGGTTTCCTGTATTGGTTATCTTTGAGTTCACAGTATTTTTGAATGTATGAAGTAACTGATGAGCCTGACGATCAAAATTATCCTCGTTCTGTTCTTATGCCACCTGCTGAAAGGTTATAGCGGGTTGATCTATAAAAGCTTCCATGCCAGGGAAATCAACAAAGATGATTCAAAAGCTCAACCACCATACGACTGAGGTGGCCGCAGCCATACGCGATGTGTTCCAGGCTTCGTACGCTGTGGAAGCAAAGCTTCTGGACGCCACTGATTTTCCGCCCCTCAAGCGCCCGCTTAAGGGATATACGGATTGTCAAAATGACTTCTACGGGTATTGCCTGAACGAAGACCTGGCGGGGGTGGTGGAGGTCGATGATTTTGGAACCGGCACCCACATTCAGAGCCTGGTGGTTCATCCTTCCTATTTCCGTCAGGGGATTGGAAGTGCACTGGTAACCATGGTTCTCAATAGCTATGATTCACCTTTTTTCACCGTAGAGACCGGCCTGGCCAACGGCCCTGCTACCGTGCTATACCTGAAGCATGGTTTCCGGGAGGTTAGCCAGTACGATACCGACCATGGGGTTCGGAAAGTCCGGTTTGAAAAGAAAAGCCTGTAAATACCCAACTGGACCATACTATCTGAAACTTACTTTTTTAATTATAGAGCACATGATCATTCAAATCATCAAACTGAAATCGAATCTGGAAGAATCCGAACTTATGAAAAGGGCCCGGGAGCGGGAACCCCAGTTCAGGGAAATTCCTGGCCTGTTGCAGAAGTACTATGTAAAAATGGACACACCCGGGCAATACGGAGGAATTTATGTATGGGATTCCAAAGAATCCCTTCTGAAGTACCGCGCGTCAGACCTTGCTGCCAGCATCCCGGAGGCCTATGAGGTCATCGAGGCCCCTGAAGCTGAAGTCCTGGATGTGTTGTTCCAATTGCGCAATTAGGAAGGAGGGAAACACCAGATTTTCCTAAGTAGTTGCTTGCCCAGGCAAAATACGGGTATACTATCTATATGAAAGAATGCTTCGAGTTGTCAATGGTGAATCCGTCATTGGTCTGCGCCGACTGCCAACTGCCACTGCGGACAGTAAACTAAAAAAAGGTGACCCGTCTCCAGGCCACCTTCTTCATATGGATTTTGTCTGTTAAAAGTCCGAAACTATTTCAAGTCAAACCGGTCAAGATTCATCACCTTGTTCCAGGCCTTTACAAAATCGGCCACAAACTTCTCCCTGGAATCATCGCTACCGTAGACCTCAGCCAGGGCACGAAGCTCAGTGTTGGATCCGAAAATAAGGTCTACCCGGGTCCCGGTCCATTTCAGTTCCCCTGTTCTGCGGTCCCGTCCTTCAAAGACTTCCTCATCCGCGTCTACTGCCTTCCACGATGTACTCATGTCCAGCAGGTTGGAGAAGAAATCGTTGGACAGCGTACCAGGTTTGTCAGTTAAGATCCCATGGCTCGAGCCATCGAAATTGGCATTCAAAGCCCGCATTCCTCCTACCAGAACAGTCATCTCAGGTGCGGTCAGCGTCAGCAGCTGGGCCTTGTCCACCAGCAATTCTTCGGTTTTCACCGAGTACTTCTGCTTGAGATAGTTCCGGAAACCGTCTGCCATAGGTTCGAGGACCTCAAAGGATTCTTCGTCCGTCATTTCAGCTGTAGCATCCGTACAGCCAGGCGTACAGGGTCCAGAAATTTTATTGCCGGCCGCTGCAGCAGCCTTTTCAACGGCAGCACAGCCTCCGAGCACGATTAGGTCTGCCAGGGAAACTTTTTTGTTTCCGCTTTGGGCACCATTGAAAGCTTCCTGGATCTTTGAAAGTGTATCCAGTACCCTCCCTAATTGTACCGGGTTGTTCGCTTCCCAGTGAACCTGTGGCTCCAATCGCACACGGGCTCCATTGGCGCCACCGCGGCAATCCGATCCGCGGAAGGTAGAGGCTGAAGCCCAGGCTGCACCTACAAGCTCAGAAACGCCCAGGTCAGAGGCAAGGATGGTACTCTTGAGGCTTTCGATATCATTGGCATCGATCAGTTCATGATCCACCGCAGGAACCGGATCCTGCCAGACCAGGTCTTCTCCTGGGACTTCAGATCCAAGGTATCGCGACTTCGGCCCCATATCCCTGTGGGTCAGCTTGAACCAGGCTTTTTGGTAGGCTTCCTTGAATTCCTCAGGGTTGTTGAGGAAATGACGGGAAATCTTCTCATATGCAGGATCCATCCTCAGGGAGAGGTCCGTGACCAGCATAAAGGGATCGTGTTTTATATTCGGATCCTGGGCATCAGGGACGGTTCCTGCCCCGGCTCCGTCTTTGGGCTTATACTGCCAGGCTCCTGCGGGGCTTTTGGTCAATTCCCACTCATATCCAAAGAGGTTTTCAAGGTACTTGTGACTCCATTTGATCGGGGTATCTGTCCAGGCACCTTCCAGGCCGCTGGTAATGGTATCGGTTCCCACACCGGTTCCAAAATTGGATTTCCAGCCCAGGCTTTGCATTTCAATCCCGGCACCTGCGGGTTCAGCTTCAAGGTATTCTGCATCACTGGCAGCTCCGTGAGTCTTCCCGAAGGTGTGTCCACCGGCGATCAGGGCAACTGTTTCATAATCATTCATGGCCATCCTGCCGAAGGTTTCGCGGATGTCGTGAGCCGCAGCAACCGGGTCCGGATTTGCATTGGGGCCTTCAGGGTTCACATAGATGAGCCCCATGTGGGCGGCGCCCATTTGTTTTTCGAGTTCGCCCGTTTCACTGTAGCGGTCCTTGTTCCCGAGCCATTCTGCTTCGGAACCCCAGTAGATGTCCTCTTCAGGCTGGTAAATATCCTCACGCCCCCCTGCAAATCCGTACATGGGCAGCCCCATGGATTCGTGGGCAACATTTCCGGCAAGGATCAACAAGTCTGCCCAGGAAAGCTTCTTGCCGTATTTCTTTTTGATCGGCCACAGCAAAACGCGGGCCTTATCCAGATTGGCGTTGTCCGGCCAGCTGTTCAGGGGTGCAAACCGCTGTGCTCCCGTACCACCTCCACCGCGTCCATCGGCGATCCGGTAGGTGCCGGCGGCATGCCACGCCATTCTAATGAAGAACGGGCCGTAATGTCCATAGTCGGCCGGCCACCAGTCCTGGGAATCAGTCATGAGGTCCGTAAGGTCTTTTTTGACGGCATCCAGGTCGAGGCTCCTGAATTCCTCGGCGTAATCGAAATCCTTCCCCATGGGGTCGGCCAGCTCGGAGTGCTGCCGAAGGATATTGAGGTTCAAAGAATTGGGCCACCAATCGCGGTTGGAGGTACCCCCTCCAGCAGCTTGTTTCAGCTCTCCATTAAGGAACGGGCATTTACCGGTGTCACCTGAATCGGGTGAAGTTGTTGAATGTGGGTTATTTTCCATGTATCAAGAAATTTATTTTAAAATGTGAAGTCCTAACAAAATAACGATAATAAAAGCGTATTAACCTGATCTGAGTCATTCATAAAACTTATTCAAAAATAAATTCCCCTTATGCCTTCAAATCGGTACCCCAGTC
>JARRLI010000064.1:0-12131 GCA_037387145.1 Robiginitalea sp.
TTTCACAATCGGACCCTCTGCCAGCAGGCGGCTGGCTACGGCCCCGATTCCACCGCTTACATGGAATTCCTTGCTGTTTCCTTCCTTCTGAAAGATCTCCAGGACAGACGATACCCGGCCTCCGTACCTGGCCGGGATGCCCCCTTTGAAAAGTTTGATATCCTTGATCGCATCCGGATTGAAAACCGAGAAGAACCCAAAGAGATGGCTGGAGTTGAAAATAGTGGCCTCATCCAGCAGGATAAGGTTCTGGTCAACGGCCCCGCCCCGTACGTTAAAACCCGAGGCGGCCTCCCCGGCGCTGGTCACCCCGGGCAGCAGGATAATAGATTTGATCACATCAGCTTCCCCAAGGACTACGGGAATGCGCTTAATGGTCTCTACAGAGAGGGCATTAACGCTCATCTGAGGCTTGCGGATGTCCAGGCGTTCCACGTCTTCCGTCAGCACGACCCCCTCCAGTTGTTCCGCCTCTTCCTGCATCTGCAAATCCAACCGCTGGTTGACGTCAAAGGTCACTGTCCTTCGGATATCCTGAAACCCCAGGTAGGCGATCACAATTTCGTAAGTCCCTTCAGGGAGGGTGAGGGAATAAAAGCCATATTCATTGGTAATGGCACCGGTGCGTAACTCCGGGACCAGGATGCTTACCCCGATCAGGGTTTCATTGCTTGCGGCTTCCGTTATCGTCCCGCTAAGGGTATATCTTTCCTGTGAATGACCCTGTAATACCGCAAGGAAGACACTTAGGATGAAAAAGAATTTAATTCCGGGCTTCATGCAAGTTTTTGACAATTTAGGGAAAAAAATCCCATGCAATCATGCCGCACCCTGCGATCATGTAACCTTCGGATAAGCCTCTCGGGTTTCAACTGAGCTGCTCCAGGATCTGGTTGAACGTTTGACTTGGCCGCAAGGCTGCAACCTCCTTCTTCGGATCGGGAAGGTAATAGCCTCCGATGTCCTGAGGGCTTCCCTGAGCCTGAAGCAATTCTGTGGTTATCCGGTTCTCTGCATCCTCAAGGTCCTTGTGGATCTTTTCAAAGGTCGACTTCAGTTCGGGGTCTGAGGTTTGATCGGCAAGGGCTTCAGCCCAGTATAGGGACAGGTAAAAATGACTTCCCCTGGTATCCAATTCCCCTACTTTCCTGGAGGGTGATTTATTCTTTTCCAGAAATTTTTCCGTCGCCTGGTCCAGTGCATCACCAAGCACTATAGCCCGTGCACTCTGATTTTTTTGTCCGTAGTGGTCCAATGATACGGCCAGGGCCATAAATTCACCCAATGAATCCCATCGCAGGTGTCCTTCTTCCAGGAATTGTGCTACGTGTTTTGGTGCGGACCCCCCGGCCCCCGTTTCAAAAAGGCCGCCCCCATTCATCAGGGGTACAATTGTAGGCATCTACCTTCCTGATCAGTTCCCTGTCATGGGCTCTTCCGGAATCCAGCCAGAACACGGCAGGAGTTCCGGATTCCCGGGCCCGCCTTACGGCAAGGTTGATCCAATCCTGTACGGGCAGGTCCTTGACCTGGCACATCCGCCAGATATCTCCAGCGGACACCCTGTGTTCGAGCAGCACCTTCCCTGAGACATCATCGATTACCTGAACAGATCCCTCAGAGGTAATTTCAAAAGTCTTGTCGTGGGACCCATATTCCTCGGCCTTCTGTGCCATCAAGCCGATATTTGGCACGGTACCCATGGTCCGGGGGTCCAGGGCGCCGAATTTCTTGCAAAAGTCAATGGTCGCCTGATAGATACCTGCATAGCTGCTGTCCGGGATTACTGCCTTGGTATCCTGAGGCGCCCCCGCTGCATTCCACATTTGTCCGGAATTTCGGATCATAGCAGGCATGGAGGCATCGATGATCACGTCGCTTGGAACATGCAGGTTGGTGATACCCTTATCCGAATTCACCATGGCAAGGGAAGGCCCCTTTTCCATCATTTCATTTACCGCTCTTCGAATGCTTTCTCTTTCTTTTGAGGGAAGCCTTTCCAGCGATTCAAGCAGGCTTTCCAGACCTTCATTGGGGCTGACTCCGATTTGCTTCAGCGTATCTCCATACTGCTCGAAAAGCGTTTGAAAATAGGTCTTTACCACGTGACCAAAGATGATGGGGTCGGATACCTTCATCATGGTGGCCTTCAGGTGTACTGAAAACAACACGTTTTCTTCCCGGGCTTCGGCTATCTGCTTTTTTAGGAAGGCCAGCAGGGCAGATTTCTCCATCACGCTGGCGTCGATAATTTCTCCTTGCTGGAGGGCGATCCCGGATTTCAGTACCTTGAGGTCCCCATTGTTGCCCTTCCATTCAATCCGGACGTCACAGGCTTTTTCCAGGGTCAGGGATTTTTCGTTGGACTTAAAATCACCCGATGCCATAGTGGCTACGTGGCTCTTGGAATCCGGACTCCAGGCACCCATATGATGCGGGTGTTTACGGGCAAAATTCTTCACTGGTCTCGGAGCTCTCCGGTCTGAATTACCTTCCCTGAGTACCGGATTGACCGCACTCCCTTTGATCTTGTCGTATCGGGCTTTAATTCTCCGGGCTGTTTCGTCTGAGGGTTCATCCGGGTAATCCGGCACCTTAAATCCCTTGGCCTGCAGCTCGGAAATGGCATCCTTGAGTTGTGGTATCGATGCACTTATGTTGGGTAATTTGATGATGTTTGCCGCTGGTTGCTTCGCAAGTTCACCCAGGAAATCCAGGTCGTTGGCAATCTGCTGCTCCTTCGATAACGCTTCCGGGAAACCGGCGAGGATCCGTCCTGCCAGTGAAATATCTCTGGTTTCAATTTCGATGCCCGCAGTACGGGTAAAAGCTTTTACAATGGGTAAAAACGAGGCAGTAGCAAGTGCTGGTGCCTCATCGGTCTTTGTATAGCGTATTTTAGCCATTAATCGAGACGTGTTTTAAGCGGAGCAAATATACAATTTTAGTGCAGCTTTGGGGTACTTAGTGAATCGGTTGATGAAGATGCCCTAAAGCTCTTTAGAAGAGGGTATAAAGACAAAAGCCATATCAATGTAACTGGTACAATGACATGGCTTTCTGAAACAGTGCGCATCGTATATGCCCTACCGAGGTTGAGCTGATGCTTCACTATTACGACGTTTGGAATAAACTTTCTACTACCTGTTGCCAGATTGTATTCCATTCATTTCCTTCTTGTTGCTTAGAACGATTATCTTACACAGCAAACCTGAGCTTTCCATGTAACGCAAAAGTTCCCATCCTGACCTCAGACTCCCGCCTGACTGCCCGGACTCGTTAGCGACCATTGATCCCCTTACGGTGACTCCTGGTCCAAACTATTCAACAATACAAAGAACGTCAACTTCGCAGTGACCTTTCAAAAGCTCTCAAGGACTGAAAACTTCTACTTGATCACGATTCGAAAATAGGAGTAGGACTGCTTTTCTGCAAATTTTTTTGGCCTAAGAAATTCACGGTTTATTAACGGCAGATATCAACAAATGTTTATAAGCTGGCTAAACTCCTGTTTATAGTGGGTTATTCCCCTTTTCGATCATCTCTTCGAAGCTGTCGCTGTATCTTTCGTATGGCAGATTCTATGGACTTATCGGGTTCAATAATATTGTAGGCTCCCCAGAATTCAGGATCTGAAAAGCCTTCTGTAGCGTCGCTCAGGATTATTGAAGAACGAATTCGATCCCTGCCCCTCGGAATTTTGCCTTCCGGATTGGTTTCCCAGTCCGTAACGGCCATCTCACAGGTCAGGCTAAAAATAGAATTGAACAGTTTTCTGTCCCAGTCCACTTTGAATTCCAGAATTGCATTGCTGTATCCGTAGTACCAGCGACCGTCTTTTTCACGGTAATCCACCCGGTAGGATACTTCTGTGGGATATACCGAGGCATTGGGTGGTTTTTTCCTTACAAACAATCGACTTGCCAGTTCCTGATTAGTTATGTTCAGGGTATATATTGCACTGGTAAGCACTTTGTTTCGGCCATTGATATAAAGACGTCCCCTGTAGAGCGGTTCGCTGATTTCAGGTTTTTGCCGGAACCCAATCACAAAGATCAGTTCGTCATTTATTCGGGTACTGCGTTCAAAATAGAATTCGTAATCGTCAATATATTCAGGACCGAAGATATACTCCGGGTACTTCATCACGTCCACGTACAGGGCATTGAAAGGCCCGCCCTGCAACTTGAGGGCTACGGTATCGAGCCTGGAGTAGTCCGTGCTCTTTCTGGCTTTGTAAAGTTCCGCTGCATCGGCACGGGAAGAAGAATACGGGGCCTTATAGATCGTCACCACAGCTTCCGAAAGGGATACATTCCTACGCCTCCTCTTAATGGTTTCCCGGTAAAAGGCGGTCATCCGCAAAGGAACCACCATGTAGTTGTCGTTCCGCAACCTGAATGTTTCCTTCACCAGCGTCTTTGCATCCCTGGGCACTACCACATCCACTTCGGGCAGCGAAATGGCAGCAACATCCAGGAAAATCCGATTGCCTTCTTCCTCAAATTGCTGAAGGGGAATACGTTGCGATTTATAGCCGAGAAATGACACCTCGATGGTACCTGACTCTACGGACTGCGGGATCTTCAGCAGGAACTTGCCTTCGGAATTTGTGACGGTACTGATATTCTGATTTTGAAGGATCAGCGTCGCGAAACCCAGCGGCTCGCGGGATTCAGAATCCAGTATTTCGCCCGAATACTGCCTGAAAGGCATCTCCGTTTCCGCGGTTTCATCCTGGGCCATTATAGTTTGCCCGGAAGAGACCGTGAGCAACAGCAGGCACAAAAACAACAATTTTATTTTCATGGGAAATCGTATTCCAGAATGAAGAATAGGCTTATCACCTACGGAGATGCGTCGCGAATCCTGTATCGAAAATACTACTTTTAAGGGTGAATTAAAAGCAAACTTTTGTGCAGGAGTTCCTCATTATTGACAGGAATACCACTGTATTTGCTATCTTGTAAACCATTGTATGAAGAAGCGCACATTTATCAAGCACCTCGGGTATGCAGCTCTTGCAGCCCCCGTGATGGCATCGGCCTGGGAATCAAAGCCAGAAGCCCCTGTAGAACCCTATCCCTCCGGGAGGGATGAAGCCTTTTGGGCCCGGATACGGAAGGATTATGACCTGAAACCTGATGACATCAACCTGGAGAACGGTTATTACAATATTATCCCCAAGCCCACCCTTCATGCCTTTATGGAGCACGTTGAGAAAGTTAATTATGAGGGTTCCTATTATATGCGAACCGTTCAGTGGGAGAACAAAAAACGCATCGCCGGCCGGCTTGCGCGCATGCTGAATGCCCCGGAAGACTCCCTTGTCATTACAAGGAATACGACGGAATCCCTGGATATGATCATTGGGGGATACCCCTGGAAGGAAGGGGACGAGGCAATATATGCCCTTCAGGATTACGGAGCCATGCGGATGCATTTCGATCAGATTTCAAGGCGGTATGGCGTAGTTTGCAGGGAGGTGTCTGTACCAAACCACCCGGCTTCAGATCAGGAATTGGTAGCCTTGTACGAATCGCAGATAACCCCCAGGACCCGCTTGCTTATGATTTGCCACATGATCAACATCACGGGGCAGATCCTGCCCGTTCGGGAAATCTGTGACATGGCTCACCGGCATGGCGTGGAAGTTTTGGTGGATGGGGCCCATTGCGTGGGTCATATTCCTGTGGATATCACGGCCCTGAATTGTGATTACTACGGATCCAGCCTGCATAAATGGCTGAGCACACCCCTGGGTGCCGGAAGCCTGTATGTCCGGAAAGAGCATATATCAAAGATCTGGCCGTTGCTCGCGGACCACGCGCGAGAACCGGACGACATCAGCCGGCTAAACCATACGGGCACCCATCCGGTGCATACGGATCTGGCGATTGACAGCGCAATGGACTACCTTGAGATGATTGGACTGGACAGTAAGGCTGAACGCCTTGGGTACCTGCAGCATTACTGGAGCGACCAGGTGAGGAGTGTACGACACATTGAGGTTAACACCCCCGAAGATCCGGGGCGAAGCTGTGGTATTGCAAATGTGGGGATCTCAGGAATGAAACCTGCCCGCCTCGCAGAAGTATTGCTGGATGAATTCGGAATTTTTACGGTGGCTATTGATTATGCCAATGTACAGGGTTGCCGGATAACCCCGAATGTGTTTACCACCACTGAGGAACTGGACCGCTTTGTTGAGGCGTTACATACTTTGGCGTCCCGTTCCTGAGCGGCCGGGACTCTTAAGAGGACTTTTGCTGATTTCCGTCATAGATTTTAAGCCGCCGCCGGTTTACTTTCGTCGGATGGCCTTGGATCAAAAGGTATATATGAGGCACGATTTATTTAGGAACCAAACACTATATATATGTCATCAACTTCCAACAGGTGGGGGCTCAGACAGAGTATCACCCTCCTCCGCGTACTTATAGGTTGGCATTTTCTCTATGAGGGAATTGTCAAAGTGTACAATCCGGACTGGACCAGCTTCGGGTATCTGGCCACAGCCCAGGGCCCTTTAAAACCTATGTTTCAGGCTCTTTCCTCAGAGGCCGTGCTGCCCTGGGTAGATACCCTGAACTGGGCCGCCCTGGTTTTTGTGGGTATTACGCTGATTCTGGGCGTTTTCGAACGCGCAGGGGCCCTTGTGGGAGCCGGCCTGCTGCTGCTCTACTACCTGGCCCATCCCTCATGGCCTGGAATGGCTCAGATCAATACAGAAGGCAGTTACTGGATCGTCAATAAAAACCTGATAGAGGCGGTTGCCTGCCTGGTATTGTTTTATCATCCTACGGGAGCTGTTTTCGGCCTTCCCAGAATTTTTTCAAAGAACAAAACAACCTCAAAAACTGAAATGTCATGAGCTGGACACGAAGAGAAGCCCTATTAGGATTAGGAAGTATCCCCGTACTTGGGGCCGTTTGGTGGGCTGGAGCCGCTGGTACTACAGCAAAAAAGCGTGAGCGGGAAGCTATCCTTGAACAACTGAACATTCAGCCATCGCTCCCGTCCGCAGTTCCCGGTATATCCGGGCAACCTGTCCGCGTGGGAATTATTGGTTTTGGAATTCGGGGAGAACAGCTCTGCCGGTCCCTGGGGTTTGCGACCGATGAATGGATTGCCGCGATGGAAGAAGAGGCGGCCCTTGCCAAACTGGAGGGCCGGCCGTTTACGGCCCTGGAGGATTTTCGAAACCAGGACCCCCTGAATTTGCGTATTGTGGGGGTATGTGATGTTTTCGATATCCGGGCAGAAAAGGCCGTACGGTCTTTCAGTACGCCTGAACAACCGGTGAAACGATATACTACCTACAAGGATATGATTCAAAGTGGAGAGGTTGAGGCAGTGGTGATTGCAACCCCTGACCACTGGCATGCTCCAATGTCCATTGAAGCCCTCCGCAACAATGTTCATGTATACGTGGAAAAGCCTATGACCCATACCCTGTCCGAAACATATGAATTAAGGGAAGCTGCCAGGAACTCAAAGGCGGTATTCCAGGTAGGCCACCAGCACCCAGACCATCGATTGGGAACAATTCCTGGGTGCGGCCCCGCAGGTGCCTTTTAATAAGAACCATTTCTTTCGCTGGCGTAAATGGTGGGCCTACGGATCCGGGCTCTCAGGAGATTTGCTAACCCACGATTACGACCGCCTGAACTGTGTCCTGAAGATGGGGATGCCCCGTTCAGTGATGGCTTCCGGAGGTATTTACACACATAAGGACGGGCGTAATGTACCCGATGTGCTGCAGGCTAATTTCGAATTCCCGGACTTCAGTACGGGAAGCAGTCAGCAACCAGGAAAGGAACGGGGGATGACCTTTACCTATAGCGCTACGCTGGGCAACGGTATGAGCCGGCCGACCATGCTTATGGGGCATGACGCCTCCATGGAGCTCGGCAACCGACTTACTATCTGGCCCGATTCCCGTTCCACCCGTTTTGCCCAACAATTGGAAGCAGGGGATATGGCACCGCAGATCCCGATCTACCAGTATGATCCATCAGAAACGGCCCTTGATGGCGTATCATCTGCTACCTCCCAGTACTTTGCCGATAAGGGCCTCATGTGGACCTATATAGACGGAAAACGTGTGGATTCCACTTTCCTGCACATGCGGGAATGGCTTAGTGTGATCCGCAACGGCGGCCAGGTTAGTTGTGGGATACAGGAAGGCTTTGAAGAAGCCGTCTCGGCACACATGGCAGGGCTTTCATGGAAACTCGGAAGGCGGATCGAATGGGATCCCCAGGGAGAGGTGGTCATACCTATCGAAGGAGTTGATTTTGATGCGGTCCTCCTGGAAAGTCCTCCCGGTGTAGGGCAACTAGCACCGGATGTTGTAGCTTCAAGTTAAAAGGAAGAATCCAAATTCCAAATTCCGGCCTAAGACAAAAAATTTAGCCAATGGAATTTGGAATTTGGTTTCACCCGCTATTCCACCATAAACAACGCATTGGCGAAAAAGAGTTTGCCATTTTCCCAGAAACCCCGGAATAACGGATTGTCCGCCATATAGACGACCTCACCCTGACCGTGGGCCTCCATCCCGAAGACCAGGCTTCCGGGTAACTTTTTTAGCGCTTCACTTCCGGCAAACCCCGCTACTGGCCGGGGGGCGTCCCCCAGGGATACTACCGTTCCCCTTCCTGGAAGTTCATAAGCCGAACTCCCCAGCTTTAGGGTATGGTAGGTGTCTCCATACCCAAATGCCAATGGGTGTGTGGGATCAACACGGGTCTTAAAGATCGCCCCTGTGATCGCTTCCTTTATGCGATCCCTGCGTGTCCCTGAATAGGAGGGGAGGGACGTCTGATCCGATTCCCCAGTTTCCTTGCGCTGAATGTCGAAGCCACCTTCGCCGCCGAGGTGGGAAAGCGCCCCGCCCATGGCGATTAGCCTGCCGCCTGCAGCCACCCACTCCTTTAGTTTCGCCTTGCGTTCTGCATTCAGGAAACTTCCATAGCCCCAGCCTCCGGGAAGGATCAGTACGTCATAGGATTCCAGGTCTGTACCATCGAGATATTCCCCTTCCAGCACGGTAAGCGGGTAGTGGAGCTGTTTTTCAAAAAAATGCCAAACCTCCCCGAACCGAAGGGTAGAAGTCGGTTCGCCTGAGAGCAGGGCTACCCTTACACCGGAGATCATCCCCACATAGCCTGATCCGAAATCCCTGCCGGATTCAACCAGCCCGGTACGGGCCGGTGAAAGTAACTTGCCGTGTTTTTCGGAAAGGTTTCTAAGTTCCCCTTCCAAATCCTCCAAATGTGTATTATCGCCCCGGGTAATAATAAGCGTACCCGCTTCCCATGTTTTTCCTGCTTGCTGAAAAGCCTGCTCTGACCTGCGAACCCGAATACCTGCCTTAATAAGATCCGCGAGGAACCGGGCATCCTTCATGCTGTTCCAGTCTGTAAGGTGTGCATAAGCTCCTTTTTGGATACCGGCTGATGGTGCAGTGTCCCTGGAAGGCGAATCCTGCAAAGCCACCCGGCCCTCTGTGGCCACGGCCTCCATTCCGTAGGCATAGGGCAATGACCATGCGGTAATATCGTAAGTGATCGAATCACTCAACCGGGCATTTGGCTCAAATAACACCTTTACCAGGGTGCCCTTTTTCTGATCTGTGGGGACCACCAGGGTATGTTCATCCACCTCCATGGACCCCCGGTCTCCGGTTCCGTAATGAAATCCGCGCACCGTGGCTTTTGAGATCCCGCCCGTAATAGTTGCGGAATTCCCTATTCAGGTCAGCCGCTTTGCGGGAAGCTACTTCCACCGTGCTCAGGCCGGTAGTCAGGTGGTGGGCAATCCGGTCTTTGAGGGTGAGGGTATCCCCGTTTGCCGTGACGACCCCCAGGCCGGCCCTTCCGCCGCCTCCCTGTTCATAGGTCATCCCGATGGCCCCATTGTAAGTAGGGTAGGTATCCCCATAGCTCGGGTAGAACAAATCAAAACGTTCCCGTGTGAAATAGAACCATCCGTTCTGATCGAAATACCGGGCGTGGTTCTGACCTATCTCTTCCTGGAAATCCCGTTGAAAATCGGTGATCACTTCATGGTAGGGTTCTGCAGCCGTGGCAAAATAATAAGGGCTGTTCATGCTCTGTTCGTGAAAATCCACATGTATATGCGGCATCCACTCGTTGAATTTTAGTATCCGCTGCTGACTTTCCACCTGGGTGAGCCACGCCCAGTCCCTGTTGAGGTCGAACATATAATGGTTGCTCCGTCCGGACCACCAGCCCTCCCGGTGTGCTTTGCTGTTGGGGTCAGCCTGAAAGGGCGTGTTCTTGTACTGGTAATACCAGTTTACATACCGTTCCCTCCCATCCGGATTGATGCAGGGATCAATGACTACCAGGGTGTTCTCCAAAAAATCCTTCTTCGAGGTCAGCAATTCATAGAGGGTCTGCATGGAAGCCTCTGTGCTCACGCTTTCGTTCCCGTGCACATTGTAGCTCAGCCAGACCACTGCCAGTTCTGCCTCCCCGGCTCCCTCTGTACTCCGGAGATGTTCTTGCCGAAGGTCCTCAAGATTTCCCATGTTATTCGGGCTGGACAGCAGGGCGATCACAAGCGGCCTGCGTTCATTGGTATATCCATAGGGTTGCAGTTGAACCTGGGTAGGAAGCGCCTCACTGACATACCTGAAATACGATAGCACTTCGTGGTGGCGGGTAAATTTCGAACCCAGTTCATATCCGAGGAATTCCGAAGGTGACTGTATCCCCTGAGCCGTGGTGGCGGAGGACATTATAAAGGCCAAAAGCAGATAAACGTATCTCATGAATGACATTGATGTTAGTCTCCAAAGCTACGTAATCTGGGGTATTTCCCCTTACCTTGCTTCCCGGTTTTTCTTTGCGCTTTTCTTAACGTATTTTTAGGAATTCCCGTTTAGGGGAATTTTATCTTTGGTCTATTAGAAAGCCGAATGCAAACAAAAGGGATCCCTTTCAAGGAAACAGGCTATTTTTCAAAGCTTATTCTCGATTACCTGGAACAGCTTCCGGAGCTGAAACCTTTTTATGGGCGGTTTCCCACACTGGACGCATTTGGGGAACAGTTAAAAGAAAAAGCCGGTGGCTATCCGGATTCACACAGAAAGGTACTGTGTGAGGTCCTTGAGGAGCAGTACAGCTCCCTGGAGATATCCGAAGCCACCAGGGTCCACCTGGATAACCTGCAGACTTCAGGAACTTTTACTGTGGTCACAGGACATCAGCTAAACCTGTTTACCGGCCCCTTGTATTTTGCATATAAAATACTGAGTACCATAAAATTGACGGCTGACTTGAAGCAGCGTTACCCCGATCATGATTTCGTGCCAGTTTACTGGATGGCTACTGAGGATCACGATTTCGAGGAGATCAATTACTTTAATTTCAGGGGCAGGAAGTTCCGATGGAACAGGGAGGCAGGTGGTGCAGTCGGAAGGATGAAGACAGACGGGCTCGAAGATGTTTTTAAGCAGTTTTCAGCCGATCTTGGCCCCGGTATCCGCGCCGATGAAATAAGAAGTCTTTTCGAACATGCTTACCTGCAGCATGCTTCTCTGGCCGAAGCTACACGGTATCTGGCCAATGAGCTGTTCGGGCACTTCGGCGTGGTGATCCTGGACTCGGATCATCCACGCCTTAAGGAGCTTTTCATTCCATTCATGCAACAGGATCTTTTTGAGAACCTGGCATTCCATGCGGTATCGGATAGTATGGAAAAGCTTGGGAAGCTTTCCGGTGATTATCCGTTGCAGGTCAACCCGAGGGAATTGAACCTGTTCTATCTTCAGGAGGGGTCAAGAAGCCGGCTCGTAGAAGAAGCCGGAAAGTTCGGGGTGCTGGATTCCGAGTTGCGGTTTACCGAAACCGAACTTCGAAAGGAGCTCCAGGCGCACCCGGAGCGTTTTTCCCCCAACGTCATTACCCGACCGCTTTACCAGGAGGTGCTCCTGCCAAATTTGTGTTATATCGGAGGAGGCGGGGAGCTTGCCTACTGGCTGGAACTCAAAGAGTTTTTCCAAAGGTCGGGAGTTGCTTTCCCGATCCTGCTCCTGCGCAATTCGGCACTGCTGATCTCAGAAAAACAAGTGCGTAAGGCGGCTAACCTCCACCTTG
>JARRLI010000065.1:0-6303 GCA_037387145.1 Robiginitalea sp.
AAAGGTGCGCTGCCCATTGGGGTATCCGCGGCTGGTATGAATCCATCCAGGCTGTCAGTTCTCCGGCTGAGAGCGGGGTCTCAATCATGCGGGCGGTAGCTGTAAACTGTTGTCTCCATTCCATTTGGGAAGCCAGTTCCTGTACAGCCTCTTGTTTTTCAGGGATCCCCCTGGTTTGGTTGGAGCTTAGCCATTCGGCCAGGGTTTTAGCCCCTGAACTGAGTCCGGTCCGGTTCAGGTATTGGAAAAAAGAGCGGGGTCCGAACAGGTCCAGGTCCTCGCTGAAGGCATGGTTGGGTGTCTGCAGGGAAACTCCATCAGGCAAGCCGGAAAAATCCCCCTCAAGCACCCTCAATTCGGTGCGGTTCAGTTCGATAAGTTCCCGAAGCCGACGCGCTTCGTACTTTAAATCCTCATGTCGGGAGACCAGGTAGGCAAACAAAACGATCAGCAGGAATACAGCCACAAGGTAGAGCTGTTCCCCTTGCAAAACCCAGTACCCCGTCAATCCGATAATAACGAAAACGGCGATCCTGGAAATAGAAGATAGCTGCAACCGCCTTTTTTGCAAGCTTGCCGCCAGGGTAAGGTTCTCAACCCGCCTCCGGTATTTTTCTTTGAGTTCCTTCATTTCAACACTTCCAGGGCACGCTGGGTTTTCTTTGGCAGGGAGGCAACGATAAGCGCGTAGGAGTGGTCGATTAGTTCGCGAATAAGTGGTTCAGGCAGGTGCTCCAAATGGATCGTATTCCAGTGGGTCTTGTTCATGTGAAACCCCGGCAGGATCCTTCCATCATACCGTTCCCGCAATTCCAGTGCCCTTTCCGGATCCGATTTCAGGTTCGCCTGAGATGGAATGCGCTCCAGCGGAGCAATGGCAAACATTTTGCCCATTACCTTAAAGACAAGGGTTTCCTGATCAAAAGGAAACCCTTCTGTTACTCCTCTTTTGGAAAGACAGTAATCCCGGAAAGCTTCTATATGCATGTTTCGAAATGTTATTCCTTCAGCCCAACGGCATCATAGACTACATATTTCTTTAATAAATGTCCGGCCTCAGCGATAAAATCCAGGTGTGCCTGCTCCTTTTGATAGGCATCCTGGGCCGAAGCAGATTCGAAGGTGACCATCATGGCATAGGTAAAAGTATCATCCACTACCTCCCGCGTCGCTTTGGGAGGGGAGCCGAGGAAATTGGTTTTGGTATACAATGAATTTCTGAACAATTTTCGCAGGGAGGTCTCGAACTGCTGCCGCTGATCCGGATCGTCAGGATTGTTCAGCCAAAAATATACCACATGGGTGAATGAAGGATCAAAGGAATTCGTGCCATCGGATTCCTGGGCCGTGGCTGAAACGGGAGTTGCCGCCAGGCTAATCAATACTAAAAGATGTAGGAAAATTCTCATTATGGCCAAATTAATTATTGGTTTGCGGGGCAGATTTCTTCCCCTTGGCCTCGGATTCCAGCAATTGCTGTACAGGCGCCTTGAGTTTTAAGGCCTCGTAATCGAGTTTCCACCCGAGGGTCTCCACAATTTTTTCCATCAGCAGAATAGCTTCCAACGCTTCATGTCTAGCTGTATCCATAAGGCCGCTTTCAGGGATCTTCTCGCGGATATGGGTCTTGGCCTCCTTGTTGAGGCTGGTCATGTCTGCCGGAGTGAATGCATTGAACAGATCGTTACGTATATCGTAAAATTCCAGTTCAGGTTCGATGGATAGGATTTCAGGAGGAGGAAAATTGCCCAGGATAATTGTTTTTCTTTCGGGATCGGCACTCACCTTCAATTTTTTGAAATCGTACCCGAGGTGTGCCTTCGCATTGATGACTATGAGGGCCTTTTTCTTGCTACTGAAGAGGTTCATGAAGTGACCTTTGCGGTTTTCGAAACGGTAGATTTCTGCAAAGTCCCCCTCTACCGTAATCAGTTTGCATACGGATTTTACCTTTTCCAGCAACACGGTTGACTGCTGAATGGTAAGTTCATTTTTCTTTTTCCGGTTGAGCCAGGCATACCCCCAATTCATGGAGAGGGCTCCAAGCACTAATCCCAGTAACAACTCTGCCATAGGGCGCAATTTAGCATTTTCTCAGGCCCTGTGGGCCTGTTTAGTTTTATTTCAATCCTTCCTTTTCAGACATCCGCCGAACGGGAAAAAGAAGGGGTCTGCTCGGGCAGGCATCGTTTTCGAATGCCGCCATTTGCAGGTTCAGGAGATACATACCGTCCTCAATATGGCCAGGGACATATATCAACTCCGTGATAGTAGCGCTGGGCCTGGGCGCACCGGGAATCCCCCAAAATGCCTTATGGGCTTCCAGCGATCCACCATCCTCTTCCCTGTCTACGGAAGGAAGATCCAGCAAAAGGTGGTATACCCCCTGTTCACGCATCCAGTCGGAAACCCCTGCCTGCAGATACGGGGGGTTTGTCCCTGAATAATCCCTGCTCTTTTTGGACTCCTTGTTGGGTAAGGTCCTGAGGATTAAGCAATCCGTGTCCAGCCGGGGCAGGGCGGTTTCTATCTGGGAACGGGATATTATGCGGTCAGATCCCTCCTTCTCCGGGGTCAGACTGACCAGGGTAGCGATCATCCACGGAGGAGGGGGCTGGGAGAGTACGGACTGGGATTCCCGGGTGATATGACCCAGGCACTCCGTATGCGTCCCATGTCCGTGGGGATTAAAACGAATATCGTTGAAATTTACCGATGCTCCTTCCCGGATGCTACCCACCCATTCCCCATTACGATGCGGGGATATTTCGGGATGCTTCAGCCCCCAGGCCCGAACGTTGTGACTTGTACTTACTGGTATGGCAATATCCACGCCGCCCGAAAGATCTGCGAGCCAAGCTTCCCCCCTGTGATTAAATTGGACCTGCATGCAATCCCTGTTTCTATTTATTTCAAATTAATCATAAATAAGTCGCTGGCAATTCCGTCTGCCAGAAATTTGCCCTTTCGGGCGGTGTACAACACGTCTTCTTCCATGAAAAGAAACTGATCTCTAAGATAAGGACCCGCCTGCAAAATCAGGTACTCCTCATAAGCCTTTCCGAATTCTGTGCGAATCTGACTGAGGGAAACCCCCCACCGTGTTCTAAGACCGGTCATCACAGTTTCATTATAGCGATCGCGCGGGCTTAGCAATTCAACCTGCCCCGGCAACTGGCCATTTTCAAGGGCGCGAAGGTACTTTAGATTATGGGAAGGGTTCCACCAGCGCTTTCTTCCATCAAACGAATGTGCGGAAGGGCCAATGCCCAGGTAGGGGCTCCCTTTCCAGTAGGCAGAATTATTCCGGGAATAAAAACCGGGATGGGCAAAATTGGAGATCTCATAATGATCATACCCCGCCTGCTCGAGAGCACTGACAAGGTGCTCGAACTGTTGTTGGGTGCCTTCTTCATCCACATCCTGGGAAAGGCCTCTTTCTATATGGGAATGAAGGGCTGTTTTGGGTTCCACCGTCAGGGCGTAGGCAGAAATATGAGGGGGGCTGAACCCAAGGGCCAGAGCAAGGTTGGATTCCCAGGTTGAGAGATTGCTCCCCGGAACCCCGTAGATCAGGTCCATGGAGTAGTTCGGAAAATGCGTTGCTATGGCATCCAGGGATTCCAGGGCCTGTTCCCGGGTATGTGCACGGTTCATCCATCGCAATTCGTCCTTGTTAAAAGACTGTATTCCAACGCTTAATCTGTTCACAGGACTCCTGCCAAGGGCTTCAATGGACTCCCTCGAGAGATCATCAGGATTTGCCTCAAGGGTGATTTCTGCAGATTCCTCGATGCCAAAACAGGTTGCAACCTGGTCAAGAAATCCTTCGATCTCGCCTGCTGACAATAAGGAGGGCGTTCCGCCTCCAAAATAGACAGTTTCCACCGGCCCTTTCCACCCCTGCTTTCTGTAAAGTGCCAATTCTTTTTTCATAGCCTTCAGGACTGCATCCTTGTGCTTAAGGGAGGTCGAGAAGTGAAAATTGCAGTAATGGCATGCCTGTTTGCAAAAGGGAATATGAAAATAAATACCGCTCATGTTCGGGTTCCGTCGAAAATTGAATGTATGTTAATGGCTGATAAAATACCGCAGGGCTGATTTGTTAATGCAGCCGTTGGGTGTAATTTGTTTGAAGGGTGGGTGGGGGCCCTTTTTTGCTTCCTTATTTAGAAGTACCCCAACACTCTTTCCCATATCCCTGCGTATCCATTACCCCCTATTTTTTTAACCTTCCTTCATTTTGCTTCACAAAGGCATCCCATCCGGAATACGTTTTCCCCGTCTGAAGATTGCCCAAATTATAAAAGTGGCATACTGCAGCGGCAAGTCCGTCTGTACAGTCCAGGTTTTTTGGGAGTGTCCTGAGGCCAAGGGTAGATTGCAGCATGCGCGCTACCTGTTCTTTGCTGGCATTCCCGTTCCCTGTGATCGCCATTTTGATCTTCTTGGGCAGGTATTCCGTGATCGGTATCTGACGGGAAAGACCTGCTGCCATAGCCACTCCCTGCGCCCTGCCCAGCTTGAGCATGGACTGCACATTTTTCCCATAGAATGGCGCCTCTATGGCAATCTCATCCGGATGGTACGTGTCGATCAGTTCCAGGGTCCTGTCAAAGATCAATTTCAGCTTGGTGAAGTGATCTTTATACTTGCTCAACAACAATTCGTTCATCTGAATGAATTCCATCTGCTTTCCGCAAACTCGAATGATCCCGAAACCCATAATGGTCGTACCCGGGTCTATTCCGAGGATAATCAATTCTTTTGGTGTCGGTTTATTCATCTGTCTGGATTACCAGGGGAATTCGGAACTTTGCAGCCACAGGAATACCTCTTTTAAGGGCGGGTTGCAAACGGGGCAGGCTTCTGAGGCTCCCAGATACGATACGCTCAAATTCCGGGTTCTCTTCCTTGAGGACCTGGTTTTCTTCTACAGAGACCACCGAGATCCCTCCCCGGTTGTCTACCAGAAAATCTACATACAAAGTATCTGCCAGGGGCTTATCAGACCTGAACTCGAAATCCTGAAGGGCCATTGAGAGGTGCATTACCAGAGTGTTCTCAAAACAAAGTCGTTGTTCCGGCTTGGAAACTGTCTCATTGCAGTCCTCGAAAAGGGGGAACTGGTCTACCTCATTCCAATTGATGCTCCTGAGTTCCGACTCCACCAGCTCCTGGGTTTTGGACTCCCTGGAAGCAAACCATTCACAGGAAACCCCTGTCAACCCCAGTATAATGAGTAAGATACCTATCCTGTACTTCATATGTTCCGCAACTCGGCTGGAAATTACAATTTTTTTACATCATCCCTGATAACAGCTACCGATGCCAGTATAACCAAAACCGGCAATCAAAGCTGCCTTTCCAAAAAATATCATTGGATTCTTCATCCTAAAGACACCGCTGAACATACGGGTAAAAGAATATAGTTTTTGCACATTTGCGTACAGTATTAGAAATGGATTGCCTGTGTAACATACCTTTGGAGGCAACGACCTATTAAAAAACAACGACCATGGACATTGTGTTACTAATGCTCGGCCTGTTCTTTATGATTTTAGGCATTCTGGGCAGTTTCCTGCCGGTGCTTCCCGGACCCCCTGTTAGCTGGCTGGGATTGGTCCTTCTGATCCTTACCTCAGCCGTGCCAAATGACTGGTGGTTGATTGCAATTACAGGTGTAGTGGCATTTCTGGTAGTAGCCCTGGATTACTGGATCCCTGTTGTTGGCACTCAGCGCTTTGGAGGTAGCCGTGCCGGGATGATCGGGACTACTATCGGGCTATTGTTCGCTATTGTATTTCCCGTCCTGGGCATTGCCGGGATCGTGATCTGGCCCTTCGTTGGGGCTATTATTGGGGAACTAATCAACAAAACAGGGCACAAGCAGGCACTGAAGGCCGCCTTCGGTTCTTTTGTGGGGTTCCTGACGGGTACCTTTCTGAAATTCGTGGTCACGATGGTATACCTTGGAATTTTCGTCTTCCGGGCCTGGGATTACAGGGAAGGCTTATTCCCCTTTTTCTACTGAGTTTTTTAGTGGGATTACAACCACCTGGTCTTCTGCGAAACCGCTCCCCTTGGCACCTTCTCCAGGGGTTCGTCGTAATAGCCCAAATAGAAAAACCCCAGGCATCGCTCCCCAGCGGAGAGGTCAAAAAATTCATGCATGTACCTGATCAGGCCCGGAGAACTCCAATAAGCTCCAACCCCCCACTCAGTTGCACATAACCACATGTTCTGGACCGCCATTGCCGTAGCCGCGATTTCCTCCCACTCCGGGAGGCGTTCTTCAGGGTC
>JARRLI010000066.1:0-12765 GCA_037387145.1 Robiginitalea sp.
GCTCATCGGTTTGCTGGGTCTCCTCGATCTCGATCTGGTACTTCTTAGCTAGATATCGGATGGCTTCAGGATAGGTGAAGTGTTCGTGCTCCATAAGGAATGCCACCACATTCCCTCCCTTGCCGCTGCTAAAATCCTTCCAGATCTGTTTAACCGGGGAAACCATGAAACTCGGCGTCCGCTCATCTGTAAACGGACTGAGCCCTTTAAAATTAGAGCCGGATTTTTTCAATTGCACAAAATCACCAATGACCTCCTCTACGCGGGAAGTTTCAAAGACCTGGTCAATGGTGTTTTTTGATATCAAACTCAGTGAATTACGAAAGTCTAAAAATAACAAAAGTGCGGACCCCGGGAAAGGAAACCTCCAGTCAAATGCACTGCATTTCCCAATTTCTTATTTTTGGTCATCTATGACCCTGTCTGCAATGTTCATTTTGTTTTTTGGGACCCGAACGGGAAAAAAGCGGCAGGCGCCGATCCGGGAGGTTTCCTGCCCATACTGTGGGCAGACCGGATTCCTGCATGCCACGGTCATCCCTCATTTTGTGCATCTATTCTGGATCCCGGTTTACCGCTTGAAACCCATGGCATTTGTGGAATGCCAACACTGCAAGAAAGCCTATGAAGGAAACGACCTCACCCCCGAAATGAAAAGTGCCCTGGAAAGTCTGTAACAGAATTAAAAAAGGGGGCTTAATGAGCCCCCTCCAGTTGCAAGATATCGTGGTTTATAAATCGAACCGAAGTCCCAGCGCCATAAAGTTCTGTTCAATCTCAGCATCCTGGAAGATGGGATTCAGATCGTACTTAAAGTATAGGAGGAATCCATCCACGCCCATATAGGTGCTTAGGCCATAAATGAGGTCGCTGCTATTCAGACCGCCTTTGAGTTTATCTTTTCGCTTATCTCCCTCGGCAGTATACTTCAGTTTCTGACGCGAGCCCAGTTTGAACCCACCATATCCCCCTATGCCCAGACGGAATTGATTTTTAAGGGAATACCGAATCCGATGATCGGAAATACGCTTTCGGGAAGGTCCCACTTCAAAGTGGATAGGGACCACCAGATTATCCATACGGAATTTGGACTTGCTAAGATCGTACTCAAACTCTTGCAATACGGCTGTTCCATTCTCCAATACAAAATACTGGTTGTCTTTAGGCTTAATGCCGTTAAACTGGAACATAAACCCGTAATGAAAACGCAGCCAGTTTGAGTTCTGGAAGACGCGGGTTCGCCATGTCCATCCAATCTCGAAAAAGCGACTTCCGGCTAATTTATAGGGAGAATTCTCCAAAGACTGGCCTTCCACATCGGCGTTGCTGAAACCGAAGGCAATTGTAAGGTCCGAGAAGGTACGGCGGTCGTACCTCCGGTGTTTATCCCATTCCCAGTCCCAGTAATCACATCCGATTCCAAAGAATTCGCAATCGTCCTCATCATCAGGATACTCGATTACTATTGTTTTTGTTTTCCGGGAGACACTGTCCTGCTCCCGAAGGACTTCCCCTTCGTTCCGCTCTAAAAGAGCGATCTCATTATCTATTATCGCCTGCCGGTTCTCAATATTCAACGCGTGTTTCTCAGCCGCAGCCTCCTTAAGTTTCTGGGCTTCTTCCTGATCGATCTCTTCGGCCAGCAGCCTTCCCTCGATCAGGGTAATTTCGTCCTTTAAGGCTTCCTTTTCCTGTTTAACGACCAGTTCCCGCTGTTCTTTCAGGTCTTTGATTTTCTTCTGATAATCTTCCTGTGCCTGTAACTGGTTCAGACTGCAGAGTAAAAATATCGGGATAAGGAATCGTACTAGTGTGTGCATAATGATTGATTTATTTGATTGATGAATAAACTACGTTTCCGGGGGTTTGGCCCGGGATATAAAAATTGTTATTTCTTGCGGTCCGCCACGGAGGTCCGAAATTTATCTACACCCGTTTTTAGTTTGTCCATGATCTTCTCCCGGAAGGTCTGATCCAACTCATCCTCAGCAAGGCCCAAAAGGACCATGGCGTTTATGGTATTTATAGAGTCCTGTTGCTTTTCCATGGCTATGGCATCCTGAGCCTGTTTCAGGAGGGCTTCGATTTCATCCCCCCGTACGTTCTCCCCAGGGGCATCCCCGGGAGCTGCTGCTGCCAGAGATTGTGCGGTCTTTTCCTCAACTGGTTCCTTAGCTGGGGTTATGCCTCCGGTCTCTGGCTGTAGGGAGGTAGAAACTTCTGCAATTTGGACAGGGGTGGTCGATACGGTAGGTTCAGGGACTTCACCCCCAGCAAACTCCTGCTCTGGCTTATCGATTTCAGTGTCTGCCAATTGGGCTTCATATCTTTCTGAAGGAAGCGGGTTGATTTGCTCTGATACGCGAACCGGGGTCGTTACAGGGGATTCGACCACTGCATCCGGTGCCGGTAATTCTTCAACAGGTTTCCATAGGAACAGGATTCCCATCAGTAACACTACACTGGCGGCTGCCATCCAAATCCAGCGCCCCGGTTTAAGGGATGCTGCAGGACCTTCTTCTTCCAGTCTGGATGAAAGCCGTTCCCAGGTCTGTGGATCGGGTTTCACCTTGCGGGATCGGATTCGTTCTCGCAATTCCTTTTCAAAATCAATGGGTGCCATAATATCGTATTGATGTTTTTTTCAGCTGCTCCTGCAACTGTTTTCTGGCCTTGTACAGCTGGGATTTTGATGTGTTTTCCGAAATCCCGAGCAGCTTTCCAATTTCCGCATGCTTATACCCTTCCACGGCATATAGGTTGAAGACCAGACGGTAGCCTTCCGGAAGTGCATTGATCAGATGCTCCAGTTCTTCCAGCTGATAAGGGTCCGAAATTTCCCCATCGGCCGAATGCCCCTGAAGGTGTACATCGTCAAAGACCACGAATTGGCGTTTTCGCAAAAAATCGATCGCCTCCCTTACCATGATCCGACGGACCCATCCTTCGAAACTTCCCCTGAACTCAAAACTGTTCAGGTTAGAGAACACCTTCACAAATCCTTCAAGCATTATGTCTTCTGAAAAATGCGGGTCCTTCACATAGCGCTGGCAGAGTGCAAGCATCCCAGGGGCATAGCGCTCGTAAAGGGATTTCTGCGCCTCCCGCCGGCCTGCAGCTGCCCTGCGGATCAGAGTTTTTTCTTGCTGGATCAATGAAATGATCTTCACTTTCATTAGTGCTTCTGTATATATAGACGAGAGAAGTTTAAAAATAGTTGCCCGGCCCTGAAAAATATTTTAAGAAACCGTGTTTCCCCTTTAAATCTTGCGTTCTACAACATAGTTGACCATGAGCTCCAGGGCTAACCGATATGGGGAGGTCGGGTAATCCTGCAGTACTTCAAGGGCCCGATCCCTGAATTCGAGCATTTTGGTCTCGGCATAATCAAGCCCGCCCGAAGCTCTGACATATTCAATTACCCGACGTACCAGTTTGCGATCCCTGTTGTGGTTCTTGACTGAATTTATCAGCCACTTCCGCTCTTTTACCGGGGCATGGTTCAGGGCATAAATCAGCGGGAGTGTCATTTTCTGCTCCTTGATGTCGATCCCTGTAGGTTTGCCGATACGCCTTTGTCCGTAGTCGAAAAGGTCGTCTTTGATCTGGAAGGCCATCCCACAATATTCCCCGAATTTCCTAAAGGTTTCCACTTCCGTGGATTCGGGCTTAACCGAAGCAGCTCCGTGGCTGCAGCTGGCGGCAATAAGCGTGGCTGTTTTCTGGCGAATGATCTCGTAGTACACCGTTTCGGTTATGTCCAGCCGCCGCGCCTTCTCGATCTGCAGCAATTCACCCTCGCTGATCTCACGCATGGCTGCCGAAATGATTCGGAGTAGATCAAAATCTCCATGGTCCACAGACAACAGCATGCCACGGGCCAGCAGGAAATCCCCTACCAGGACGGCAATCTTGTTTTTCCAAAGCGCATTGATCGAAAAGAACCCACGCCTTTTGAAGCTGTCATCTACAACATCGTCGTGGACCAGGCTGGCAGTGTGTATGAGCTCAATTACCGATGCACCCCGATATGTGCGTTCATTTACCTTTCCCTCATTCAGTAACTTAGCTGTGAGAAAGACGAACATAGGGCGCATTTGTTTCCCTTTCCGGTTGACAATATAATAGGTGATACGGTTAAGGAGGGGTCCCGGGGATTTCATGGATTCATGGAACTTCTTTTCGAAGAGTTCCATTTCCCGTTCGATGGGTTCCCGGATCTGCGCACTGACTTTCAAAGAAGTTGGAATTAAGCCCGGCTAGGTTTTGCTGTCAAAAGTACGGAAAAAGCAAGATTCCCCGAACCTATGCACTCCCGGAGGAGCTCATATGACAGAAAAATAGCTGGGGGACAGTAAACATGGTCTGCGCCCCTATACCGGCAGTGGCCTTTAAGCGTATTTGCATCCTGGGATATTCCTGTATTGAATAGGGTGAAATGCAGGGGTGGGAAGGGGGCTTATCCTATTTTCTGCCTGATCTGTGGGACGCCTACAAAACGGATTCCCCGGTACTCTTATTTGCCAGCTGCCCACAGGCGGCATCGATGTCCTTGCCCCGGGAACGGCGCACCGTGACCGTTATTCCTGCAGCTTCCAGTCTGCTGACATACCCCTGAATGGCATCTTCCCGGGCCTGTTGGAACTCCCCGTCATCGATGGGATTGTATTCGATGAGATTTACCTTGCAGGGGGCCGCCTTACAAAAATCCAGGAGTGCATGGATGTCAGCTGGCGTATCATTAATACCCTCCCACACCACGTATTCATAGGTTACCCGGCTTTTGGTCTGCTGATACCAGTACTGTATAGCTTCCTTCAGATCATTCAAGGGCATTTTGGCATTGAAAGGCATAATGTTCGTCCGTGTGGAATCCACCGCTGAGTGAAGGGACACGGCTAAATTGCACCGCAGGTTTTCATCTGCCAGCCTTCGAATCATCTTGGGCACTCCGGAAGTGGATACCGTAATCCGGCGGGGAGACATGCCCAGGGCTTCTTCCGCAGTGATCTTGCGGATGGCCTTTACGACATTGGGATAGTTCATAAGGGGTTCCCCCATTCCCATAAAAACGATGTTGCTTAAGGGCCTTCCAAAATACAACCGACTCTGCCGATCAATGACCACTACCTGGTCAAAGATCTCATCGGCATTCAGGTTGCGCATTCGCTTAAGGCGGGCGGTGGCGCAAAACCTGCAATCCAGACTGCAACCCACCTGGCTGGAGACACAGGCCGTGGTGCGGCTTTGAGTAGGGATCAGCACAGATTCCACTATAAGGCCGTCGTGCAGGCGCACTGCGTTCTTAATAGTGCCGTCCTGGCTCCGCTGCATCTGGTCTACAGCTATGTGGTTGATAGTAAACCTGGAGGAAAGCATACTGCGGTGTTCCAGGGAAAGGTTGGTCATCTCCTCAAAGGAATGCACCCCTTTCTTCCACAGCCATTCATAGACCTGGTTGCCCCGGAAAGCCTTTTCCCCCTTTTCAGTGAAAAAGCTCCTAAGGTCTTCCCGGCTCAGGGCGCGGATATCTATCTTTTCTGCGGTCTTCATAAAATGGAATTCGGTGGCCGCACAAATCCCTTTACAGGATCAGCATGGCATCCCCGTAGGAATAAAAGCGGTACTGCTCAAGGATGGCCTCTTTGTAAGCCCGCTTCATCAGGTCATGGCCGAGAAAAGCCGAGACCATCATCAGCAATGTGGACTTCGGCAGGTGGAAGTTGGTGATCATCGCATTGGCAATGCTGAACTCATAGGGAGGGAATATGAACTTATTGGTCCAGCCCTCGAAGGTGTTCAGTGTATGCTCAGAAGAGACGGCGCTTTCCAGCCCACGCATGGCCGTGGTTCCTACGGCACAAACCTTGCGTTTCTCCTGCTTGGCATTATTTACAATCTCAGTTGCCCGCTCATCGATTATAAGCTCCTCACTGTCCATTTTGTGTTTGGAAAGGTCCTCCACTTCCACCGGGTTGAAGGTTCCCAGCCCTACATGAAGGGTGAGTTCTGCAAAGTCAATTCCTTTGATCTCCAGGCGCTTTAGAAGGTGTTTGGAAAAATGGAGCCCGGCCGTAGGAGCTGCCACTGCCCCCTCGTGTTTGGCATAGATCGTCTGGTACCGATCTTCATCTTCCGGCTCAACATCCCTTTTTATGTACTTGGGAAGGGGTGTCTGCCCAAGTTCGCGAAGTTTTCGACGAAAATCGGGATAGGCACCGTCATACAGGAAGCGCAACGTGCGCCCCCTTGAAGTTGTATTTTCAAAAAGGCGTGCCGGGAAGACCTTTGTATTGTTGAGCACCATCACATCTCCCTCATCGAAATAGTCAATCAGGTCTTTAAATAACTTGTGTTCAATCTTTCCCGATTCCCTGTGGATGACCATCAGTTTTGATTCGTCACGGTGGTCCGCCGGATACTCGGCCAGCAGGTCATTGGGTAATTCAAAGTTGAAATGTGATAATTTCATATTGTGCTAGGAGTTTTCAGTTTAGCGGCTGCAAATATACGATCTCCGGTAAGGGGATGTCAAGTAAATTGCGCTAAAACTATCGGAAGCAGCTTTTTAAAAAATTCAGATCTTGGATTTGTGCATCTGAATTACACATTTAAAACGGTTTTATTCGGTATCTTAGGTAGGTAAATCCATGGCTTATGAAAAATTATCCAGCGTCCTTCCTGGGAGCAATGCTCCTTTTGCTCATTTCGTGTAGTAGCACAAAACAGTCAACACCGGATTCCTTTTTTGGGCAGACCTGGATATTGGAATACATCGCAGTACCCGACACTTCCCTTGACGAAATTTTTCCGGAAAAAAAGCCTGAGATAACATTGGATGAAGAAACCGGGCTGGCAGTCGGAAACAGTGGGTGTAACGGCTACCAGGCTCCATATGAGCTGGATGGAAGTGAAATCAGCTTCGGGGAACCGGGCCCTTCAACCCTGATGTACTGCGGAGAGGGAGAAAATCAGTTTCGAAAGACCATTCGGCAGGTGGACCAGTGGCGATATACAAAAGAGGGTATGCTCGAATTCCTGTCAAAGGGAGTGCCTGTGCTTCGTTTTGCAAAAGCAGGCTCCTAGCTGTTGCCTCATACCATGCCATAAAGTCGCATTGATATAATCATTATGGAAAACAACCACATCGATTACATTGAATTCAAAGCAGCAGACCTAACGGCTGTCAAAGAATTTTATTCGCATTGCTTCGGATGGGAATTCACAGACTACGGTCCCGACTATTGTTCCTTCAGTAACAGCGGGATCAGCGGCGGATTTGAGAAATCCGGCAAACCTCCCGGGAATGGGGTTTTGGTAGTGTTGTATCACAAAAATCTCCAAGAGATTAAAGAAACCATCCTCCAGGCCGGGGGCAACATGGTTCAGGACATCTTTTCCTTTCCGGGTGGCAGGCGTTTCCACTTCAGGGGGCCCTGCGGAAATGAACTGGCCATCTGGTCGGAATGAGGGATGGGGCTTATGCGTTTTCGATTTTAATCCCAAGCCTCCCGAGATCTTCCCAATATCCGGGATATGACTTGGTCACCACCCCGGCATCCGCTATGTACAAAGTCGTCCTGAGAGCTAACGGGGCGAATGCCATGGCCATACGATGGTCGTTATAAGTGGCGATGGTTTGATCTTTTCGGGGGGAATGACCTCCCTGCAGATGTAAGGAGTCTTCGGTGACCATAAGGGAGGCCCCCATCTTTGTGAGTTCGGCATGCAGTGCATGGAGGCGATCGGTTTCTTTGATCTTCAGCGTATGCAGGCCGGTCAGTTCACAGCTGATGCCTAATCCAAAACAACATACCGCCAGGGTCTGGGCCAGGTCAGGGGCTTCCAAAAGATCGAGCTTCAGGTGTGATTCCTGTATATCCGGGTCTCGGGTCAGAATAAGCTGGCTTCCTTTAAAATCAGAACGTACACCCAGCTTCGAAAAGATAGACTGCAAAACGCTGTCTCCCTGCAGGGAGCCTTCCCTGTAAGCCTCCAGAGAGATGCGGCTTCCGGGTTTTGCCAGTGCGAGCAAGCTGTAGAAGTAGGATGCCGAACTCCAGTCTGATTCCACCACGCAGGTCTGCTGCTGCAGGTCTGATACGGAGGATACCAAGATGGTATTACCTTTCATATCGCAGGGGATGCCAAGGCGGGTCAACAATCCCAGGGTCATTTGGATATAAGGGAGGGAGGTAATTCTGCCTTCCAGGTTCAGTTTCAGGCCTTCAGGAAGTGACGGAGCGATCAGCAAGAGGGCAGAAATATACTGACTGCTCACATCTGCCGGAAGTGAAACGGAGCCACCCTTCAGCTGGGTACCCCGAATTTTAAGCGGTGGGCATCCCGGACGCTCCGTATATGTTATCCGTGCCCCTAATGCATTTAGGGCCTCCACCAGAATCCGAATCGGGCGCTGTTTCATCCGGTCAGACCCGGTCAGGACAAGTTCCCTTCCCTCCTGCCCCGAAAAATATGCTGTAAGAAAGCGCATGGCCGTTCCCGCATGGTGGATATCTATTCTGTCATCGTTTGAGGCAAGCCCCTGTTGCATCACCCTGGAATCATCAGAATTGGAGAGATTCTCGATCTTTATCTGCGGGTATAGCGCCTGCAAAAGCAGCAAACGGTTGGATTCGCTCTTGGAGCCCGTGATACGAATCGCCCCTTTTAACAGCTTTGTGTCAGGTCCGGACAGATAGATTCTCCCTGTTTCGGATTTCGAATGCCCCATTACTGACAATTATTGGAGTTTTTCGTTGTCCCGGTGACGTTGGTGATCCCGCTTTGTTTTCAGTTCCAGCTTACGGTCAAAGGCAGTCTGCAGATCGATGCCAGTCTGGTTGGCCAGACAGAGTACCACAAAGACCACATCGGCCAGTTCTTCTCCCAGGTCTTTGGATTTGTCGGATTCCTTTTCACTTTGCTCCCCATAACGGCGGGCAATGATCCGGGCTACCTCCCCAACTTCTTCTGTGAGCTGAGCCATATTAGTGAGTTCATTAAAATACCGGACCCCATGGGCCCGGATCCAGGCATCAACCGCTTGCTGTGCGTTTTGTATGTTCATCGGTAACGCTTTTTGTCAAAACTAAGGGTTCGCAGATTGCAGGACAACGAATCAACCCTTTTTATTCCCTGCTTTTAGTATCTATCCAGATAGTCACCGGACCATCATTCAATAAGGCCACTTTCATGTCCGCCCCAAAAACACCGGTTCCGACCTCTTTACCTATAAATATTTCCATTTGTTCAACAAAGGCCTCGTAGAGAGGGATAGCCGTTTCGGGACGGGCTGCACGGATATAGGAAGGACGATTCCCTTTTTTTGTGGAAGCCATCAGGGTAAACTGGCTGACCACAATAAGGTCTCTCCCCGTATCCCGCAAAGACAGGTTCATTACCCCGTTGTCATCATTGAAGATCCGCAGGTTGCCAATTTTGGGCACAAGCCAGTCGATATCCTGCCGGGTATCTGCTTCTTCAATGCCAAGCAGTACAAGCAGCCCCGCCCTGATCTCAGATACCACTTTTCCTTCGACCGTCACGCTTGCTTCCCGAACTCGTTGTATTACCGCCCTCATACTTCTCCTTTTTGATCCGATCGATACGTGTCTTCTCCTCCTGTTACCATCTGAACGTAAGAACGGTATCGGCTCAGTGCAATTTCACCTTCCTCCAGCGCTTTTTTTACCGCACATCCGGGTTCGTCCAGATGAATGCAGTTGTTAAACCTACATTCTGATTTAAGGGCAAAAAGTTCCGGGAAATAGTCTCCGATTTCTTCCTTGTCCATGTCCACCAGCCCAAAACCCTTGATGCCAGGGGTATCGATGATGCGGGCTCCTGAAGGAAGGTCATACATCTCGGCAAAGGTAGTGGTGTGCTGGCCCTGTTTATGTTGCTCTGAAATCTGAGCCGTACGAAGCCCCAGATCGGGGGCAATCCGGTTGATCAAGGTAGATTTCCCAACTCCGGAGTGCCCTACAAACATGCATGTCTTTCCCCTCATGAGTTCCAGGACCTTCTCCACATTGGAACCAGTCTTGGCAGAGATCACCAGACAGGTATAACCGATTTCCCTGTAAAGGGATGCCATATCAGACGTCTAGGGTACATCGTAGGCTTCGGCCGTAGCAAGGAACCGATCGATGAATTCGGGGTAGGTCCTCGGGTTCTCAAGCGTTATCAGCAAAAATACCAGGTCCACATTGGCAGCGATGATATGTACTTGCTTGGATAATTTTACGGATTTGCGGATCAGGTAGTTCCTGCGATCCAGGATTTCGTAGATCTGTCCCACGGTCTCGTCCCCATCAGTGATCAGGTTGAAAAGAACCTCATCTCCCGCGGCTACGGGATTGGTGCTTTTAATCCCTTCGATCCGGAATTTCCCCTTGATTCTGCAATTATAAAATGAACCGTCCCCAGTTTTCACCCGGTACCAGCTGCCTGTTGATTTATAAACGGTTCCCTTCATTGATCGTTCGGTAGGGGTGCAAATTAAGAATATTCCACTTACCCGGTACGAATGTTGCAAGGTGGCTTCGAATCTAAAGCCAAAAAACCGTTGATCTGTGAAAGTTCTTGTGTTTACAATGGCTTATCGATAGCAGGAAGGGGTGGGGTGGCCGAACATTCGTTTAAGAACAGACCACAAATAGAATACCCGTGCTAAACCTGACTTGGATCCTATCCGGTCAGGGTTTGGATTATTTCGGGCAGGTCGGCTAGTCCTGGAAATAAATACGCCCGCCCATCATGGTATCCTTGTTTACACGTATTGGATCTCCATAAACATATACATCCCCACCGGCACGGATTTGTATATTCACTTCTTCAGAGGCAAAGAGTTCGGCCTCACCTCCGGCAGACATTTTGATACTGCTGAAATTTGTTTTCAGGTCACGGCCTTCGAATATTCCTCCGGTATAAATGGTAATCACTTGATTCGTAGCCACGCCGGATGCCAGGATGACCCCACCGGTAACAGCCCGGATCTCAGCATCCCGCACCTTTAATCCAGCTTCTATCTGGGCTCCTTCCTGGGCACGGAGTTCAATCCGGTCCTGTTCCAATAGTTCGTTCACGGTGATTCGAGCCCCTTCATTTGCATCTATGGTCCTGAGATCCCTGTAGTAGACTTCTATGAAAGTATCTTCCCCCTGAAATTTTTTCTCCAGTGGCATGCGGAGCTTAAGCACCCCATCCTTGTTAACAAAATTGATGTCCTGGGTATTCTTGCCCTTAATGATGATTCGGTTCTCATCGGATTGGATCAAATTGACCTCTATAAGATCAAATACCTTGATTTCTTGGAAATCACCCACTTCACGGTTAACAATACCCTGGGCAAGCAGACCAGTACCATAACAGGTGAGCAAACATAGCAGAAGTGTTCTCATAAACGTCTGGGTTTATATCATCTATAAAGACTTCAGATTTCTTTAATTGTTACAGTTTAAAGAGAGAAAATTACAGTTAGCTTCCTAGACCACCTCCTGCGTATTGATGATTTTCTCCTGGTGGTTGATGGATTCCTGGTGGATTGCCTTGAACATCTTCAATACGAATTCCTCACTCAGCCCATGGCCTTCTCCCTCCAGGATCATCTTACCGAGGATCGCATTCCAGCGGTTGGTCTGCAGTACGGCCACATTCCGTTGTTTTTTAAGTTCCCCAATGGCATCGGCTACTTTCATCCGCTTGCCGAGGATATCTATCAACTGGTTGTCAATAACATCGATCTGGGCCCTCAGGTTGCTCAACATGGTCTTATACTCCGCCTCCTGATCGGTTTCCTTTCGTATTCTGAGGTCCTTCATAATTTGGACCAGCTGCTCGGGTGTTACCTGTTGGGCCGCGTCGCTCCAGGCATTATCGGGGTCGCGATGGGTTTCGATCATGAGGCCGTCAAAATTTAGGTCCAAAGCTGTTTGCGAAACATCGAAAATAAGGTCCCTGTTTCCTGCAATATGAGAAGGATCATTGATCAGGGGCAGATCCGGGAACCGGGTCTGCAATTCAATGGCCAGCTGCCACTCCGGGATATTGCGATATTTGGTTTTTTCGTAGGTGGAGAAGCCCCGGTGAATTACCCCAAGCTTTTTAATATCGGAAGAATGCAGGCGTTCAACCGCGCCCAGCCAAAGGGAAAGATCCGGATTGACAGGATTTTTGACCAGCACTACACGGTCTGTGCCCCGCAGGGCATCAGCAATTTCCTGTACAATGAATGGACTTACCGTTGACCTAGCACCTATCCACAAGAGGTCTATGTCGTGTTCCAGGGCACGTTCCACATGCGTCTTGTTTGCTACTTCAGTGGCAGTTTTCAGACCGGTTTCCTCCTTGACCTTCTGAAGCCATTTAAGCCCGATGGCACCAACCCCTTCAAAATTACCCGGGCGGGTCCTTGGTTTCCAGATTCCGGCCCTGTAGTAATTGACATCTGTGTCTTTCAGGGCATGTGCGATTTCCAGAACCTGTTCTTCCGTTTCCGCACTACACGGACCTGCAATCACCAGCGGATGTGGCAAAGCCATATCATCTAACCATGTTCGTAATTCTGTTTTGTTTTCCATTCTTTGTTCAGGTTTTTGGGGTTGGAATCCCGCTTAATATTGCCTTAATACGGTTTGTTTGCTCCATCTCGTCAAATACTCCCTGGTAGTCACCTTGCTGAAGCAGGGTCCGGAAGCCCTGTAAATTGGCGATGTATTCATCCAGCGTCTCCACCACATTTGCCCGATTCTGTTCAAAGAT
>JARRLI010000067.1:0-6631 GCA_037387145.1 Robiginitalea sp.
GGTCTGAGCTCCCTGTAAGTTCTATGATGAACGTTTCCGATCCTTCAAAATCGTTGTCATCCGTAAGGGAAACCACGATTTCTTCAGTATCCCCTACCGTCCCGCTAAAATTCAAAGTCCCCCCGGAAATTGCGGTATAATCTGTACCTGCAGTGGCAGATCCATCAACAGTCTGAAAATTGACCGAGAAAGGTCCTGAAGTCCCCAGACCTGCATGTCTTGCAGTAAATGTGGCTGTTCCATCTCCTTCATTGACCGTAATATCATCAATGGAAATTACCGGTCCAAGGGTAGCGGTGAACAAAATATTGTCAATAAAAATTCTTTCACCAGAGCTCCAGAAGGAATCCCCACCCTCTAAACGGATTGATGATAAAGATGATATCTGATTAGCAGTCAATGTGTAGGAGATCGAACCACTGGTTGAAGTATTGATAGTCACAATTGTCTGGTAAGACGATGTCCCGGTATCCCAGAGTCTGACAAGCAAACTTTCATTGCCCCTGGAAGTTGCGTCGTAGTCAAAAGAAAGTGTTACGGAAGTCGCGCTGCTTAAATCCAACGATCTGCTGATATACCTTCCATCCAGATTATCAAAGCGCAACTGGTTGGAATTTATCTGTATTCTTCCTGCGCTGGGATCCGTGGTCTCATTACTCTCCACCCAATCAGCGGAAAAATTCATAGTTCCGTCATTATTGGAATAGGATACAGATCCGAAGTTATCCCTATAAGTTTCCTGGGCACTTAAGGAGGCAGAAAATGCGAATAAAACAACAATACTAATCCTGAAAGAGTGACTGAGATCCAGTTCCATACAAACAAATGTAAATGAGTGACTTATACATCGTAAAAAATTGTTGTGTAATCATCCCACGCGGAGGTAAACAGTAATATTTCTGAAATAAACTCCTTTTAAAAAAGGCATAAAAGTGTTTTTATCGATCAGCCCTTTGCCAACAGGGGTTACTAGGCTCTGTCGATTTGAAATCAAAGAGGTTGTTGCAGGAACTAAAACCCACTCGATAAAAGGGTGACTGATTGGGATCTAATTCGGATTCACACGGTAGGTGATCCTTCGGTTTGTGATGGTAGTTGAAACGGCAACTGTAAGTACACCAGGTGTGGAAATAACAGGGGAATTACACACATAAGAAAGATTCGTTACCTGAACCCTGTACTGATACCCATTCATATCCAGGCTAACTTCGCTTATATTCAGGGTATTGGTGCTGCTTCCGGAATAAAGTGCATTATCGGCGATATCCGTGAAACTTGCCCCTCCATCAATGCTGATCTGCCACGAATATGTATCTGCGTCTGATACGATTACAGCAAAACTGGTATTGCTACCAGTTAATGTAGTTACATTGGAAGGATTTGTAAGGATTGAAGCCCACTCAGCCTGTAAATAGTCAGGGGTACCTTCCCCATCCCGATCCGCTTCGGGAGTGTAACCGTCAGTCTGATTTGTTCCGATTACCCGTCCATTCAGATCGACGATAGTAGGTAATTCTGCCAGGACACCATCTCCTTCAGGGTCAGAGAATCCGGCTTCGATAACATCATTACACCCATCCCCATCACTATCGAGATCAAGGTGGTTAGACGAACCGTCAGTATCCATATCCCATTGGTTGCAAATACCAAACCCATTAAGGGTGCAGAAATCTGCATCCTGATAATCAGGTGTTCCATCGGTATCTGAATCTGCTGTGGGATCAGTGCCTCCAAACTCGGTGGTATCCAGGATCCCATCATTGTCATCATCTTCGTCATCTTTGTCTGGTATGCCATCTCCGTCGAAATCCGGGAATACGGTTAAAATAACCTGGGCGGTATCGCATAAACCATAAGAATCACAAACCGAATAAGTAAAACTGTCTGTACCCTCAAATCCCGGGTTGGGGGTATAATCAAAACTACCGTCTGCATTTAATACAAGAGAACCATTGGAGACATCCGCTACCGGGGTGGTATCCACTGTAAAGGAATCGCCGGGGTCTTGATCTATATCGTTGTCAACAATACCTGGTGCTGCCTCGGAAAAAGGAATATTCTCAATTAATGTATACGAATCTCCACTAGCACAAGGGGCTTCCCGGACTTCAAATTGATTTATCCTTGGGTCGCACCCAACTAGGGGAGCAATACCCAACTCATAAACTCCTGGCGTGTCAATGGTCACCGCATCCATTCCTATACCCGAAATGGTATCCAAACCATTGGCAGGAAACACCACCCCTGGTGTTATCGAGTACCAAAAGTATTCTGCACTGGACGAGGTAAATTCTGCCTGTAAATTTATGGTTTCCCCAGACTGGCAGGAATCAAAATTAACTGGGACTACATTCGTATTTACCGTTGACCCCGGGGCACTGCCAAGAAAATCATAGGGGCCCGAAAAATCGCTGAGAGCGGAGGTAAAAGCCGAGGAATTTCTAGATTTGGCGAGCACAGCACTGAAAGGAGAATCACAAGCCGCACCGGGCCCAAAAAGTACTCTTGGATCAAATCCCAATTGGGTGAAATTTACCCCCACCTCAGCTAAAAACCCAGCGTTAAAGTTACTGGTATATCCTGAACTATTGGTCGTACCCCAGGGTGGGGCATTTGTACTTGTCGTATTAACATGACCTAATAGGCTACCGAGCGGAACTATGATCTGGCCGTATCCGTATGTACCCTCCCCACCGTCTATATCAGATCCCCATACAAATGTTGATGTACCACCTGGAGCACTGCCAGGAATGAAAATAGACCGGTTTACCCACAGACGAACTTCGAAACCGCTAACACCGCTTCCGCTGTAAGCAAACCCGATAACCATGTCGCCAATCTGGGTTACATCACCACTATCCGGATCGAATTCCCAGGCCGTATGCCCTTCATCGGATCCCGAGTTGATAAATCCGGATCCTGAAGCTTCAATTTCTGAAACGAAGAGTTCAAAATCTATAAAGTGGTTCCCTGAGGAGGACAGCGTAGAAACTATAAGGTCTACCCAAAGATCATCGGTAAGCTGATCTCCATCGCGACGCATATGTACTCCGGAGTCCACAATATCTGTTTTACCGTTTACAGTCCCTGCTCCAATGGTCCAATCCGTTTGAGGGTTGCCGCCATTCTTCCCGCCATTAAAAGTAGTTAGATCATCTGTGACACGATTCGTATAATCCCTTCCATACCTCGTGCTATACCACATATACCCGTTAACAGTACTGTAATTTGGAGCACTCTGACGCAGATCGAAAGCGATATTATTACCAGCTGCCAGCAGTGCAGCGTATCCGTTTGAGATCGCCGTGGCTTCGTCAACTACGCCAAATCCTGAAACATTGTTATAGAACCAGTCATCCGAGGTTGCACCAGAGAGGACATCCCCAGAATAGACATCCGCCTCAATACCAAAGTTGGCACCGACTCCCACCTGAGCCTTCAGGCTATAGACAGAGAGCCAAATGGTGCATAAACCTAAAAGGAATAGGCTCAGTATGCGACTGGATGAAAAATACATACTAGTTGTTTATCAAAAGGTCAGTCCCAAGGAGGTACCTTTAAACAACCAAAAATATACGGTTGAATCAAAATCAATTAACTTATGTTGTGTACGTCACGAAATGGCGTGTCAAAAGAAATATATGAGATGTCTGGGCCTGAGGAAATAGTGTATTTCATCGATGAAACTCCGGAATACAAAGGTAAATTGGGGTTCTCATAAGAGGCTACTCTTTCTTGAAAACCCCTGGAAAATACCTGATGAGCACTTCAGCCAATTCAGACTATCGGATTAGTTGAATCCATCCTTTTGCTACCTCCCGGTCTGGGCTGAGTTCCAAAATATAATAATAAGTGCCTTCCGGTACTTGATTGCCATTGTCGATCCCATTCCAAACCTGGTCATTTGTCATGTCAGAAGCCTCAAACACCTGTACTCCGTAGCGGTTGAAAATACGGATCGAATTGCCTGGAAACAATGCAATATCCCTTATAATCAAAAAGTCATTCGTTCCATCTCCATTAGGCGAAAATTGATTGAATACAAATCCAGGATCCGCTTCTGTTGGTTCATTTACCTCCACCTCAATACTATCCTGGTAATTGCTTTCCTGCCCTGCAGGAGGCTCTGGGCTAATAATCCGTGCCGTATTGCTGAAATTCCCTTCTCCGGGAACGGTCACTGCGATCCGCAGTTCAGCCTGCTCCCCCGGCTGAAGACCAGCTACGACCCAGATACCAGACTCAAGGTCATAGGAATTCCCGGCAATGGGTGAAAAAGTATGATAGAGATACTCAAATCCGCTCTGCGCGACCGGTAGGATAAGGTCTTCCACGCGGATATTGGTCGCAGGCACACTCAGGGATGTATTTCGCAGGATCACCAGGAAGATCACTGTTTGGCCGGCCAGGGGGGTTACAACACCTCTCTTGTAACGGCCGATATTGCCAGGGCCATCCCCTGAGGCTGCATACTTCTCCAATACCAGATCCTCACCTTCCCCAACCGTCCGCTGCAGGTTCACCGTACTTTGGTTGTTCTCTGGTATCACATCATCCGGGGTAGAGGTAAGTAACTCTGCCGTGTTGGAATAGACACCGTTCTCCAGAACGGTCACCCGG
Organism: Robiginitalea sp.; assembly: GCA_037387145.1. Classification (GTDB taxonomy): domain Bacteria; phylum Bacteroidota; class Bacteroidia; order Flavobacteriales; family Flavobacteriaceae; genus Robiginitalea. Next base: position 4,621 of record JARRLI010000067.1, read on the forward strand.
ATTTCCAGGGCATCCGAAGCCAGTGGATCCAGGGAGGAAACACTCCAAATCCCCGTGGCAGGATCATAATCCCCGGAGGAGGCCGTATGGGATACATAGGCAAAGCCCGTCTCCAGCAGGTCACCCACTTCGATACCCGTAACCCCTCCGGATCCGAGGTTATCCAGGACTATGGTAAAGACCACTTCCTGGCCCACCTCCACCTGAAGGTTGTCGGCCGTTTTCGTTATGGCCAGATCTACACACGCAGGGCTACCTGCATTGGGGACACAAGGGTTTGTGTTGGCAGGATCCTGTTGGTCATTTACCAGATCGCCATCCGTGTCCAGGGTATTGGAATCCAGGGCGTCTATAAATTCGTCATCATCCTCATTCAGCGGATTGTCCGTATCAGGACCTACTTCCACACCGTCGTCGACACCGTCCCCATCGGAATCCGGATTGTTTGGATCGGTGCCCAGGCCAGCTTCTATTCCATCCAGCAGGCCATCCCCATCCGTATCTACGGCACAATTGTTAACGGTGACTTCCAGATCCACGGAGGCATCCGTACAGGGAGCTTCGGCCACATTGGTCGTATACCTGAAAATATAAGTTCCGTCCGGCACCCCTGTGAAATTCACGAGGTTCCCGGAATCGATAGAAATGGATACAGGCCCATCAAAAAAGTTCCATGTCCCGGGATCTGCTCCTGTCAATTGATCATCCAGATCCAGTGCTTCCGGGCCGTTGTTCGGATCGCTGCAGGCAGCAACCCCGGTGCTGGGTGTTCCGGGGAAAACAAGGTCCTGAATAAGAGCTATTACCTCAGTTCGTGGCGAAGAGGCGCAACCATTAGTGAAAGCCTCTACCCAGTAGGAAGTGGTCACCTCAAGGACGGGGGTGGTAAAAGCAGGGCCAGTAAAGATCGGGGTTTCCCCTGTTTGAGTTGTATACCAAAGCAGGTCCGGGGCGGTAGTGCTGTTGGGCGTTTCCCCTGTGGCAGAAAGCGTCAGGGAGGCCGGACCACAGCTTTCACCCCCTGTTGTTGAAGTAATGGCGGGGGTTTCGTTCTGTGCCAGGGTAATCTCCAGCACAGGACTGGCACATGAATTGGTTGCATCGTAGAAAAACCCATAATAGGTACCCGGGGATGGACTGTTCACCTGGCCTGGCAGGAGATATCCATCCTCAATGAGCTGGTTTGGGTTAATACTCCAGATCAACTCCGTATTAGCCGGGGGTGTACTGTCGGTATAGGAATCCAGCGAAGGCAACACCTCCCCAGTACAGAAGGTTGTGGGTACTTCGGGATTCAGAGCCGGCGCCGAATTCCCTGATTCGCAGGAATCACAGGCTGACGAGTCGATGGTGATCAGGGTATTTCCGGAATCGGATAAGCCAGGTTCACCAACTGTTATGGTAAAACCCCGGGTTCCGAAAGGAGCAGGTGCGCTGCTGGAGTATACCACAGCCCCTACAGCAGCCTCGAACTCGGTCAACAGGGCAGGTCCCGTAAGTGTCAGTTTGCCCTCGGCCTGGCTCCAGTTTGCCGTAATCGACGGGTTTGATCCTGTAAGGGTGAGCAGGTCTTCCCCTGCCTCGTAGCCGGAAGCTACCTGTATGGAAACCTGTAGGGCGGTTACCGTGAGAACCGGGGGTAGGTCGGTTGTAGCGGTAAATAATACATTATCAATGAACATTTCATCGCTGCGACCCCAGTTCCCTGAGTCGGACCTAAAACGGATGGCCGCATTGGCAGAACGTTCGGTTGAGGATAGCGTATACTGTAACGAACCTGTACCATCGAGGGAGGCTATCTTATTCCAGTTGCTTCCATCAAACAACTCAACGGCAAGAAGCTCATCCCCATCAGTGCGGTCGTAATCCAGGGTCAGGATTACCTCTGTCGCACTACTCAGGTCCAGGGCCCTGCTTATTGATCTTTGGTCTATATTTCTAAATTGCAGTTGATCTTCGCGTATCCGGATTCGACCCTCCTCCGGGTCGCTGTTCTCTCCGGATTCGATCC
>JARRLI010000068.1:0-6236 GCA_037387145.1 Robiginitalea sp.
AAAAAATCCTGGCGGAAGGTGCACAGGGATCCCTGCTAGACATTGATTTCGGGACTTACCCCTATGTCACATCTTCAAATACCACAGCTGCTGGCGCATGTACGGGCCTGGGTATATCACCTGGGAGCATTAACGATGTTTTCGGTATTTTCAAGGCATATACGACCCGTGTAGGCAGCGGCCCTTTCCCTACAGAACTCTTCGATGAAGACGGCGAAACCCTGGGGCGGGTAGGAAACGAATTCGGAGCCACTACAGGAAGACCGCGGAGATGCGGCTGGCTGGACCTGGTGGCCCTTAAGTATGCAGTCCGCATCAACGGTGTAACCCGGCTGATGATGATGAAGGCGGATGTACTCAGCGGGTTCGAAACTATCAAAGTCTGTACCTCCTATCACTATCAGGGGAACCAAATAGAACATCTGCCTTATTCTATTGAAGCTCCTTACCTAACACCTGTTTACAAAGAGTTTGCAGGATGGGCGGAGGACCTGAGCGTAATGAGGGAGGCTTCCCAGCTTCCCGGGGAGCTGGAAACCTATATTCATTTTCTGGAAGCAGAGCTGGAAGTACCTATAAGCATTGTTTCCGTGGGTCCGGACAGAATCCAGACGATCCACCGTTGAAGATTGACAGCATCCTAAAGTGTCAACCGGGACAAAATGTGCTAATTTTAGGGAAACTTTGCTCGTGAAGAGGCTCCTGCTCATATTTATCATAGGAATCCAGACGGCTGGACTCTGGTCCCAGGAAGAGGAGCAGGCCAAGAAGATCACAATTGTTTACGGGGGTAGCTTTACCAAGGATGAAGTGCTCAGGCCGGGGGCTTCTATTTTTTCCAAAGACCAGCGGCAGGTTCAATTTGAACATCAGGGAGCCGATCTCTGGTGTGACTACGCCTTGCTGTATCAGAAGGATAACCGCCTCGAAGCTATAGGAAATGTACGGCTGAAACAGGGGGACTCCGTATTAATGACCGGTGGCTACATAGAATACGACGGCAACCTCAAACTCGCCAAAGCCTATGAAGGGGTTCGCCTGTCGAACCCGAGCATGGTCCTCACTACTGATACCCTGTATTTTGACAGGGAACGCCAGGAATCCTATTACATGGATTTCGGGAAGATTGTGGATTCTGCCAATACTCTTACCAGCCGCGTTGGCCGGTATTATATGACGACCAAGAAGTATCAGTTCCAGGACAGCGTATTGATCGTGAACCCCGATTATACGATGGAGTCAAGCCGGCTGGATTATTATACGACTTCAAAAAATGCCTACATGTACGGGCCTTCTACAATTATTGGCGAGACGTACAGGATCTATTGCGAGCGGGGATTCTACGATACTACGGCAGAGGAAGGCTACGGGATCAAGAACACTGAAATCCACTATAGTAACCGGATTATTGAAGGGGACAGTGTTTATTTTAACAAGACCCTTGAATTTGCCTCGGCCACAAATAATATCAAAGTTACAGACACCATCAACAACGGGGTTATCCGGGCACATTACGCAGAAATTCACAAGGCGAAGGATTCGCTCTTCGCTACCCGCAGGGCAGTATCCATTAGCCTTATGGAACAGGATTCCCTGTATGTACACGGAGATACCCTAATGGTCACTGGAAAACCGGATGACCGGATTCTCAGAGCTTTCCGAAATGCCAAATTTTTCAAGACCGACATGAGTGGAAAGTGTGACAGCATACATTCTGAGCAGCGCACCGGGATTACCAGAATGATACGGGACCCGATCCTATGGAATATGGAGAACCAGATGACGGGTGACAGCATCCTGTTGATCAGCAATATGGAAACCGAAAAACTGGATTCCCTGAAGGTACTAGAGAATGCCTTCCTGGTCTCAGAAGACACCATTGGCCAACGGGGGTATAACCAGGCCAAGGGGAAAGACCTCTTCGGCAAGTTCATCGAGGATGAACTAAGGCAGGTAGACCTTGTCAAAAACACCGAAGTGATCTACTATATGTACGATGACGATGGGGCGCTCATCGGTATCAACAAAACGATCTGCAGCCGGATCCGCCTTGAAATTGAGCAGAGCGATATCCGTGATATCACCTTTTACACCAATCCGGACGGGGATATTTTTCCCGAGAAGGACCTGCCCGAAAATAGTCGTAAACTGGAGGGATTTATCTGGAGAGGTGATGAGCGAATCCGCACCAAGGATGGAATCTTTGATGAGGATGATAACAACCTGGTGTTACCGGTAATCCGGGGTATCACAGAACCCATTGACCGGGAGGCTGCCGGTGAGGACTCTGATACGGATGAACCCGGAGGTGCCACCCCTTTACCCGGCAAGAAAGGAGTCCGGCCCAAACTGGTCAAAAGCGGAAGTACAAATTAGCAGCTATGAACCGCGATTTTATCACTTACCAAACCCAAACCACACCTCATCCCCTGGGCATAGAAATCTCGCACGCCAGTGGAAGCTACCTCTACGACAGGGGAGGTAAATCATACCTCGACTTTGTGGCTGGTGTATCCGCCTGCACCCTTGGGCATTGTCATCCTGCAGTGGTTTCCGCCATTCAGGACCAGGCATCCCGGTACCTTCATGTAATGGTTTACGGAGAATTCATTCAGGAGCCTTCCCTGGAGTTGTGTAAGGAACTGGCTTCCGCCCTCCCCGACCCGCTGGAGACAACCTATCTGGTTAATTCCGGGACAGAAGCCATAGAGGGGGCTATAAAACTTGCCAGAAGGGTGACCGGCAGGTATGAATTGATCGCTGCAGAAAATGCATATCACGGGAATACCATGGGCAGCCTCAGCCTGATGAATTACGAAGAACGCAAATCCCCGTTCCGACCTTTGGTCCCGGGAATACGACATATCCCTTTCAATTCAACTGCTGCCCTGGAACGGATCACAACCAAAACAGCCGCGGTGATCCTGGAAACCATTCAGGGAGGGGCAGGATTCCTGCTGCCGGAAGCTGGATACCTGAAAAAGGTGCGGGAACGCTGCCAGGAAACTGGTGCCCTCCTGATCCTGGACGAGATCCAGCCCGGTTTTGGCCGTACTGGAAAACTTTTTGCCTTCGAGCATTATAACTGTATTCCGGACATCCTGGTGATTGGCAAGGGTATGGCCTCCGGATTGCCAATTGGCGCCTTCACAGCTTCAAGGGAACACATGAATTCCCTAATGGACCATCCCAAACTCGGTCATATTACAACGTTTGGAGGGAATCCCGTGGTCGCTTCAGCTGCCCTGGCCACCCTGCGGGAACTTCAGAATGGAACCCTGATTGCTGACACCCTGAGAAAAGAAAAACTTTTTCGTGAATTACTGGTCCATCCTCTTATACGGGAAGTTCGGGGAAGAGGGCTTATGCTCGCCCTGATCCTGGAGGAACCAAAGGTTGCGGATTACCTCGTTATGGAAGGAAAAGAGGCCGGACTTCTGCTGTTCTGGCTCCTATTCGAGCCCAGGGCCGTGCGTATTACCCCTCCACTCACCCTTTCTGAGAAGGAAATACATGAGGGTTGTTCGTTGATTATCAATATTTTAGATGCATATCCAAAAAGGCCTGTTAACTAATTTGTTGATAAGATACCACGAGGGGGACTCTAAGTACGTCTCTAAAAAAATATTTTTAAGTCCATACAGAACCCAATTAGGAATGTATGGCGCTAGATCCAAACGAACAACCAAACCCTCCCATTGTTAAATTCGAATCCATGCTCAAGACGGATGACGTCTATTTCTTTGATGCAGAGGATTTCGAAGATATTATCCACCACTATCTGAACCACGGAAAGATCTCCCTGGCCAAAAAAGCCATTCGGATGGGTCTGGAACAGCACCCGTGCTCATTGGACATCCGGTTGCTGGATGTAGAGGTACTGGTCTTTGAAAACCAGTTTGACCGTTCAGAACAAATCCTCGATGAGCTGCAATCTCTGGAACCAAACAATGCGGAGATTTACATACAACGGGCAAACATTCAGTCTAAACAGGATAATCACCACGCTGCTATCGCCATGCTGGAAAATGCCCTGGATTATGCTGATGACACCGGGGATCTATATTCCCTCCTGGGTATGGAATACCTTTTTGTCGATGATTATACCCATGCCAGGAAATGTTTCGTCAAATGTCTGGAGGCGGATCCTGAAGATTATGCTTCCCTGTACAATATCATTTATTGTTATGAATACCTGGATGAGACGGACGGGGCTATCCGTTACCTCAACACCTTCCTGGAATCCCGCCCATACTGTCAGATTGCCTGGCATCAGTTGGGCAAACAGTATTATACAGTTAAAATGTACAAGGAAGCCCTGGCCGCATTCGACTTTGCGATCATCTGTGACGATACGTTCCTCGGGGCCTATTTTGAAAAGGGAAGGGCCCTCGAAAAGCTGGGGCGCTATCAGGAAGCAATCAATAATTATACTGCCACCACAAAGCTGGAAGATCCTACTTCGCATGCCTATCTGAGAATTGGCAGGTGTTATGAGCGCCTGGACCGGGATGAGGAAGCCCTGTACTACTATTACCTTACCGTACATGAAGACCCGCTGCTGGATAAGGGTTGGCTCGCCATAACAGATTATTATCTTAACAAAAGGGATTTTCAGAAAGCCCAGGAATACGTTGATAAGGCACTGAATATTGACGGGGAAAATGCCATTTACTGGAAGCGTTCCGGTATGATCCACCAATCCCTCAATCAAGTCCACGAGGCGGACTTTGCCTTTAAACAAGCTACTGAACTGGGCAACTACGAAATGGATACCTGGCTAATGTGGGCCGAGGTACTGCGAGAGTGCCGTGAGCTGGAGGCAGCTGCTATGATTCTTCAGCAAGGGATGGAGTTCCATCCGGAATCGGCTGAGATCAATTATCAGCTTGCGGGAGTTTGCCTGCTGCTCAATGAGGCAGACAAAGCGGGTATTGCGTTGAAAAAAGCTCTGAATCTGGCTCCCGATAAATTTGTATTCTTCGAAAAAACTTTTCCTGAAATTTCTCGGGCATCCTGGGTTCAACGCATGGTTCGGGAGTGCCGAAATGCTTCTTAATAAAAAGCCTACTTTTGCTTTTTATTTATCATGAAAGTACGCACGCCGCTTCAATATGTCTGGGTTTTGCTTAAAGGTATGGCCATGGGTGCTGCGGATGTGGTCCCCGGAGTTTCAGGGGGCACTATTGCATTCATATCCGGGATCTATGAAGAACTGATCAATTCCATAAACAATATCAGACCTTCCCTGCTTCAGGTACTTACCAGGGAAGGTGTAGGGGCATTCTGGAGGCAATTGAATGGCGGCTTTCTGCTGGCGTTGTTAACCGGAATCGCTATCAGCGTAATTACGCTGGCAAAGGGAATCAGCTGGCTGTTAACCCACGAACCAGTCCTGGTCTGGTCCTTTTTCTTCGGTCTGGTACTTGCCAGTGTTATATACGTGGGCAAAGGTGTAAACCGCTGGACCCTCAGTATTCTGTTAATGGCAGTGTTGGGTGCTGTACTGGCCTATGGCATCGTCTCCCTGCCCATTTCCCAACAGGAACCCAGCCTGCCCTACCTGTTCCTTTCCGGGGCCATGGCTGTGTGCGCTATGATCCTACCGGGAATATCCGGGGCATTTATCCTGGTATTGCTCGGATCGTACAAAAGCGTCCTGGATGCTGTCCATGAGAGGGATCTCCAGCTATTGCTCGTTGTAGCTGCAGGTGCGGCTGTGGGGCTACTCAGCTTTGCCAGACTCCTGAAATGGATGTTCAGCCGCTACAAAAATGCCACCCTTGCACTGCTCACCGGTTTCATCATAGGCTCACTGCCCAAGATATGGCCCTGGAAGATTGTTTTGGATATGCGTATTTTTGACGGGAAAGAAATTCCGGTTCGGGAAGCCAATGTCTTCCCCTGGAATTATCCTGCCGACGCCCAGTGGATGGCAGCCATTGGACTGGCCATCCTGGGATTTTGGCTTATTTTTGTGCTGGAGCGGTTAGCTACCCGCAAGATTTCCTGACCCCATGAACCATCCCCGTACATTCCTGGATAAAATTCTATTGTTCATCAAAGGACTGGCAATGGGTGCCGCCAATAAAGTCCCCGGGGTCTCAGGTGGAATCGTAGCCTTTGTTGTCGGCTTTTATGAAGAGTTTATCTACTCCCTGCAGCGCATCAACCTCACTGCGTTCAAATTGTTGTTCAGCGGTCGGTTTCGCAGCTTTTACCGGTATATCAACGGA
>JARRLI010000069.1:0-11397 GCA_037387145.1 Robiginitalea sp.
GGAATCTGGACCAGACCTTTTACTGGCTTGACAAAGCCAAAGAACATGCCTGGTATGCCTGGACTGTACGTATCTTTTTTGCAAGCCCTGAGATGCTACAGGATCCCAGGTATATGGCACTTTTGGATGAACTAAATCTTCCTCCCCTGGAGGCTGGAAGCACAATCCTAGGAATTTAATATAGGACTAAGTCAATCTTTTACAGCCCTTTCTCCACCGTTATATGGGCAATGAGCGAGATCGGCTTCCCATAGGAAGTATACCCCTCCAACCGAATCTCGTAGGTACCGGCAACCTGGGAGGTGAAAAACTTAAAGGTCTGTCCGTTATCCCCAAGTTCAATTCCAGGTTCCCATAGTAGCTGGTATCGGTAGTCCGGGATATGGGAGGAAGGTTGTCCCTGTCGGAAATATCTTTTTTCAGGTTGGGGCGATAGGTAGTTAAATCTGGATCCAAAATCCGATTCCCAATCAGCGGCATAGATTCGATCCAGAGTCTCGATCACTACCATGCCCTGGTAGCTGATCCCTCCCAGTTGATAAGACTCACGAAGTACCTTGATACGAGCGATCTTCCTGGCATCGTAATCCATGACAGACGCAGGCTCCGGAACCAGGATCCCATCGATCAGTACCAGGGGAGGGTCCTCCATGTAGGCACTGCCCGGCCGTTCGGTTGTGGGGTTCACCCACATCGTATACCCTCCACTGTCATTCCTGCGCACCCCCACGTGGTTGACAACTTCCACAAGGGTCTCCCGCAAGGTGGGAAATCGGGTGTAGGAATCCAGCTCGAAGACCAGCGGAACGTCTCCTTTGAAGGGGTCGCCCAGGTCCGGGCTTAAAATGGAATCCGGCTTTACCTCGAAAAAACTGTTTTCTATCTGGTTGTGGACACTTCGCTGCTTAATCGGTCCCGCCATGGTGCTGTCCAGCTTAAAAGAATACAAGCAGGGAATATCCACCTCCCATTTCTGTGGAGAAAACCAATCCAACGATACAGAGGCCTCCCTTGGGGGAAGTAGTTCGGCTACCCCAAAAGTACCGGAATACGGCCTTGTTATGTAAGTATAGAATTTCCCTTCCTGATCGGTCAATGCTTTCTTTACCCTGAAATCATCACCGGGAAGGGATATTGCCAGTGTTTGATCCGAAACAGGGGTATTGTCTGATCGGTCAAAGACCCTGCCGGAAACAAGGGCACCCCTTTGTTCGGGGATTGAAAGGATATCATTTACTCTGAGGGGAAGCCCTTTCTCAAGGGAAGCATACTGATCTGCATAGGCTTCTGACGTGGTCAGACCGGCATGGGGCAATTCGTCGGATTTGCGTACCGAAAGGGAATAGATGCCCCGACCAAGAGCCCCTTTATAATTCCTCAATCGCAGCACTACTTCTTCACCTGATTGGTAGTGATCCCTATCCAGCTCAAGCGCCAGGGCGTCCCCTGCCCCGGCATTGATATTCTTTCCACCCTCCCCATCTTCTCTTTCGGCGCAGGATGGTAATGCCTCAGGATTCAAAAAAGAATTCTGGTCTGCCCGATAGGGATTAATAAAAGTGATATCCGCCATAAAGTACTGTTCGGGCCCTACATTTTTCATCCAGTGGGTAAAGCCTACCAGTTTATAATTACCCGATGGCAGGTCTGTGGCCCACCTTCTGAGTGAAGGCTACCAGGCCGTTCGCATTGATAAGTTGCACGTAAGCCACCTTGCTGAGGTTACTCAGCCGATAGGTATTTAAATCAATACAATACAAACTATAGTAAAGATACTCCCCCGGAAAGAACAAGGTGCCATTGGTATGCATATAGACGGACTCCATGGAAGTCCCCGAGAGCAGTTCTAACTCCTCTTCGCTGGTAATCCGGACTTGGGCTTCCAATACTGTTCCACAAAGGAATATCCCCAGAAAAACGTTGCGCAATATGTTCAATTTTCGTGTTTTCATTCAATCCAGAATTCAGGAACTTTATTACTTCCCAGTAACGTGCAGTCTCCACAGACTCTTTCTACAAACTGATAGGGACCAGGACATTCACCCAGCATTTCTTCATTATTTAAAAAATAGGATATCGATCCCTGGTTTACCCGTTCCACTATGGATAAGGGGCACGGATTCGGACCTGGGTCCCCGGGAAAGCAATAGGATATATGTTCCAAAGGAGCCGAATTGACCTGGCAATTGGTTACATAAGGGGGCTTTTCCAGATCCGGGAAGAGGTCCTCAAAATTAAAGAAGAGGCGCTGTTCACTCACTGCAGTCACTTCAAAAAAGCCAATTACTGGCGCCTCGCTATTTCATGCAGCCTGGATGTTCCCGGTCAAAAAACCAGGTTGAACGCTGTTGAACACATTCTCTGAAGAGGAGAAGCTCTCCAGGCTCTGGAAATAGGAAAACGCGGTAGGGGATTGTACGTACTGCCGCACCAGAATGCTGTAGCGATGACTGATCATAAAATCCGTCGCTCCCAGAAACCGGATGGGAAATCGCTCAATTCGAGAGGAAGAAAGTGTAGTCACGTCATTCTGTAGTACCCGCGAAGAAGGAACCGTCTGAAAACAAACCTGCTGCTCTTCTTCTCTCGGGACAATCTCCAGGTTATAGGTAATCGACGGCAGTGCACATGGATCGTAATCCGTCAGCAGGAAATCCTGGGGTGACCAAAACGGTGCGATGATCTTATAGGTTTCCTCATATTCATATCGATAATAATCCGCGTTTCCCTGTTCTGGGGATCCGTCCAAATAGATAAACACACCATCCGTGCCATTTTCATTGTTCTCACGAACAGCGTAAAGTTCATCGATAGTAGCCGTTCCCGGCAGCTCTTCCGCTGAGGAGCGGTATACCGTTCCCTCCGGGCTTGCGATGATCAGTTCATATGACCTTCCTGTTTCCGCGGCGAATTCCAGGTCTGAGATATAGATCCCGTCCCCGGTATGGCTGAAAGGTACCGTGGCCCCATCGTTGATTTGTATGGAGACCTGTGCACGAGTTTCAGGGGGTACGGAATCTGCCCCAAATCCAAAACTGCGTGTAAGACGTACCTGATGTCTTTTGAATTCATCTGTGAGGGTAGCCTCCACCACAAGCAAATCAGCAGTTTCCTGCTCCTCAATGGCAACCTCTTCCACACAGGAAACAATCCCGATCAACAAAACTGCTATGTAGAAGACTTTTTTCATGATTGCATTTTCGAGATCTGATTCAAAACTTGAAATTATAGGTTATGGATGGAATGGGAATCCCAAAAATAGAAGTTTGCAGGGCTTTGACCTCCCCATCCTCAGTCACAAAAAATAAGGAATAGGGATTCGCCCGACCCAGTACATTGTATACAGAGATTGTCCAGAAACTATGTGCCAGTTTATTCTTTCTGTGATTCCCCTCTATGTTAATCCCCAGGTCCAGGCGGATATAATCGGGGATACGCTGGGAATTCCGGTCGCTGTAGAACACATAGTCCGCATTGTTGAAATTGAATTGTCCGATAGGATAGGTAACAGGCCGCCCTGTCTGGTATGAGAAATTCAGGGAGGCACTATAGCGTTGTGTAAATTTATAATTGGCGACCAGGCTAAGATTATGGGGTTGGTCATAGTTGGATGGAAAAAATTCACCGTTATTCACCTGTTCCTCCGGGAATGGACTGTCAAACCGGATCAGGGAACGAGAATACGTATAGCCCAGCCAGCCATTGAGCCTCCCAATGGTTTTCTTCAGCAGGAACTCTACCCCATAGGCCTTTCCATCACCCTGGATGACTTCAGTTTCTATAGCATCGTTAAGCAGGATCTGTGCCCCGGTTTTGAAATCGAGCACATCCTGGGACCATTTATAGTATCCCTCCAGGCTAAGCTCAAACATGCCTTCGTTCAGGTTCCTGAAAAAACCGAGGGTAACCTGTTGTGAGGTTTGAGGCCGGATGTTGAGATCGCTGAGCTTCCAGGTGTCAATTGGGGATACAGACGTAGTATTGGTGAGGGTATGTATATACTGGTACATATTGCTGAATCCCGCCTTGACGGAAAATTCCGGGCCCAGGAGGTACCTGGTTGAAAAACGGACTTCCGGGCCACCGTACGTCTTGATCACCTCCCCACTCCCGTAGGATAGAGTATCTATTACCGTTGCCGGGTTACGGGGTTGGTCTGGGGCGTATTCTCTTTGATCAGAGGGGCCCAATGCGGCAAAAACCGATAATCGAAGGCCTGCACTCAGGCTTAATCGCTCAGACACCACCCAGTCGTCGGACAGAAATACCCCGCCTTCCAGGCCTTGTTCCCTACCAAGTTCCTGAGGGACCACGTCTGAATCCTGTCCTAAAGGTTCCAGCGTACCCGGACGTACGCCGTAGTATTTACCTGCCAATCCGTAAGTAAGGCGGTGCTGGTCGCTAAGGCGATGCCTGATCACCCCCCGCAGTTCTGTTTCCTCTACGGAATACCCAAGGTTAAAGTTTGTATTGGACTGAGCCTCATATCCAATATCAAAGGCATACCGGCTGTTTGTAAGGGTAAAGGACCCTGTATTCTGGTCGCTAAAGCGATGGTCCCACTCCACGGAGGCGGCCCGGTTGGAATATCTGAAAGTAGAATCCGCCGTGATGCTGAAGCGGTCTTTGCTGTAATATGCGGTGGCTTTGAGCCTGTTATTCTCATTGAGACGATCGGTATAGGTTCCGATCAGATCGTAAAATGAGGCTGTGCTGCTATTGAGGTCTTCATTCTCCAGGACGCGCAATATCCAGTCAGAGTAGGCAACCCGCCCACCCAGAACCAGGGAGGACCTATCCTTTGCGATGGGTATTTCCAGGGCCATGTTGGCCGTTACCGGGCCAATGGACCCCTCCCCTTTTAAATCATCTGTGCTGCCATCCTTGGTTTTGATATCAAAAACAGCAGACAGCCTTCCCCCGTATTCCACGGGAATGACCCCTTTGTAGATCTCCACCTGTTCAGTTACAAAGGGATTCAGGGCCTGAAAGATCCCAAAAAAATGCGTGGGATTATATACAATAGCCTTGTTTAAAAGGAACATGTTCTGGTCCGTACGGCCGCCGCGAACATTCAAACCCAGGGCCCCTTCTCCAGCTTTGGAAATGCCGGGCAGGGTAGCAGCAATATCCAGGATATTTCGTTCCCCAAGCACCAGGGGGATGTCTTTGCTTTCTTCTGCGTTGATTATTTGTGTACCTGTTATGACTTCCTCAACATTGCTGTCTTGCCGGGCTTCTACCACTACCTCTTCCAGTTCCTCCACTCCTTCCTCAACCAACCAGTCCAGTGTCCCGTCATTGTAAAGGATGACCTGCTTTTGAACTGCTTCCTTTCCGATAGACCTGGATTCAAGCAAATTGAGCCCAGGCGGGAGACGCAGCTCGTAATAGCCGTTGATGTCTGTAGCCGTCCCAAGGCCTCGATTTTTCTCATAGATGACCAGATCTGCCACCGCCCGTCCGCTAGCCCGTTCCTGCACATATCCCGTAAGCAGGTAGGTGCTCGCAGGATTTGAGAGTTCCTGCCGGCCGATCCTGATAGTCTCCACCTGGGCATTGTTTTGAAGTTCCTGCTGATTTACAAAAACCGGAGCCGGAGGACCGGGTCTTTCCGTTGTGCTGCTAATGGGGCTTGTCGAGTCCGAAGGCCTGCCAAAAAACCCATCGGGCAATTGCTCATAAATCTGACTATTGGCGGTCAGGACAAAGGTTCTTGGCCCATATCGGTATTGGCTTACCGGAGTGTCCTTTAAAATAGCTGAAAGCAGGTCTTGTGGAGTTATATCGGCATAGCGTCCGGAAATGCGGTCTTCCGTAAACCATGATTCCAGGTAAAAAACCTTATAATCCAGTGTGGCGGAAAACTTGGATAGTACCTCCGGAATGCTGAGCGAATCAAATTCAAAGTCAACGCGCTCCTCATGCTCTTGGGCCATACCCGATATTCCGACGGCAAAAAGAAGGCAACAGAGGAAAGCTCTGATCATAGAATTGCATGCAGTTTTCTTAAAGATACCAAGGATCGGAATCAGGGTAAAATCAGTTTGCCGGTGATATTTTAAGCAATGATACGGAACTTTCCAGAATGGATTCCTTCTCCAGTAGCATCTTTCTGAATTTTCCCTGTACATAAAGCTCTGCCTGATCCTGATAGTGTGGGCTGAAAGGGTTGCCAGACTGCCCGGTAGGCAGGATGCTCCTGCTCTCATTTAAATCTGAAAAATCAATGACCCGGCGGGTGCTTGGGCCTGCAGTGACCCGGTAATACCCCGTTGTATCATAAGAAAACATAAGGTTATTGATAACTTCTCGTGTACCGTTTACCGGGAAGGGACCAACATTGAAAAAGGACCGAAGCGCGGCAATCCTGCCGAAGGGATGGTTGTGTTCCAGTGTATGAACATCCTTCCAGCTCCAGGACCCTTCCAGGCTTCCAAAATCCGTTTCTATCGATTGCAGCGCATCCCGGTAGGCGTAAAGGGTAATATCGGCCCTGGTTTCCTGAATTTCAGGTGTGCTGATATCGTCCCACCATAGAGAGGCCTGCCTTGTACTCATAGGAGCGATCAATCTTTTGAGAAGATGAGTGCGCATCAGCGATTCTATTCCTTCCACCCCAAGTTCATCCTCGAAGGTATGACGTAGCCATGCATAGACCCAGCGGTGGAAAACAACCGCTTCCTTGCTATCGAGATCAGCCGCTCCATCCCAGGCCAAAAGAGCGTCCAGCCATTTGCTTTCGGAATCAGACAAAGCAACCCCCTCTAAGTCTGCAGCCAGGCCTTTGATGATCTGGGGGTTAACAGCGGAAGTGACATCCGTAATCATGTCCATGACCCCTTCCCGGTCCCAATCATTCCTGGGTTCGAGGAGCTGTACTATGCGGCTAGCCCGATTCTCAGGCAGGTAATACCCTGGCACCAGGCCCACAGCAGTGCTGTCTGGCTGATTGTTGGCAGAATATACATATCCCCAAGGGGGGTTCACCGACCTTGGATTTTTATCAAAGGGATAACTCTCAGGGTCCCCGGATACCGAACCATCCATAAAAAGTTTTGTGGAAAGAGAATCCGGTATTTTATGAAGCCGGGCTGCTCCCCACCAGGCTACATTCCCTTCAGCATCTCCGTACATCACATTAAGGCCGGGGGCATGAACACCCTTAACAGCCTTCTCAAAGGAAACCATGTTTTGTGCATGGCTGATCCCATATAAGGCCTGAAGCACTTTGTTCTGACCTTGTGTATAAACCCATGAAATGCTCACGGGTTTCGTGTTTTCAAGAGATTTGATCACATCGTTCACTACCGGACCTTTGTCCGTTTTCCGATACGTGAAAAGGACGGGGTCCGAATCCTTCACCTGAATGCGCTTTTCGACTATTTCAAATCCCTTCCACCCTTCGGGACGCTGATACTGCAGGCTGTCATCAGGATGTATGGTTTCTGTATAAAAGTCTATGTCATCGTTTTCAAACATCGTCATGCCATAGGCCAGATTCCGGTCGTGTCCGAGCATGGGATAAGGAATCCCTGCCAGGTAATAGCCATATTTTTCAAACTGGGGAGTGACAATATGTGCCTCATACCAAACAGAGGGCTGCGCAAATCCAATATGCGGGTCATTGGCGAACAGGACCTTGCCAGACCGGGTCTTGGAGGGTCCCAGCACCCAGGAATTACTTCCTTCCA
This sequence comes from Robiginitalea sp., assembly GCA_037387145.1. Classification (GTDB taxonomy): domain Bacteria; phylum Bacteroidota; class Bacteroidia; order Flavobacteriales; family Flavobacteriaceae; genus Robiginitalea. The sequence goes on from JARRLI010000069.1 coordinate 7,695, forward strand.
GTGCCGGCAGGGGGGTTTTCTCAAGGAGGCGGCCTATACTGGCAGAAACCACATGGGAAGAATCCGTTGGAAAACGAGCATCGAATGAACGTATTGCTGTTGTGTTGGCCGGATACGTAACCAGAAGTTCAGCCACATATTCGGGAGAAGGCCCATCCTTAACAAACTGGTTGATCCCGTCCAGGTATGCCTCTGCAAGCTGAAAAGCAGGGCTGTTCTTATCTACTTCGGCCAGCGTTTTACGAGTGGATTCAACAATTCCAAGGTTCAGAAAGAAACGATCGTTCTCCAGGGCATCCGGTCCGAAAACCTCGGACAGACGACCCGGCCCAACCCGCCGCAAGAGCTCCATCTGCCAAAGTCGATCCTGGGCATGCACGTAACCCAATGCCATGAAGGCATCGGATTGATTGTCGGCGTAGATATGAGGAATCCCGTAGGAGTCGAAATACACAGAAACCTCCCCCTGAAGCCCGGATAATTTAAGTTCCCCATCGTATTCGGGTGTGAGGTGCTGTACAAAGATAAATCCGGCCAGTAAAAGGAAAACCAGGATCACGGCCAGAGACAGAAGGATTCTCTTAAGTATCTTCAAGGATCGTTATGTTTTAATGTGAAGCCCTAAATATACCCTGTTTCCATTGAAAAAGAAAACTCTGGATTGTATACCAAAGGGTGCTGCTATTCTAGTCCTGAAGGAGCAATCCCACCGGCCTGAAACCAGCTTCCCTGAAGTGATTTAACCCATTCTGAAGCCATTCTGAATACGTTTCTGTATCCGTATTTTGTACAGGAGGTGCGAGAATTTCAAGTTCCGGTGACAGAAGTACATAATAGGGTTGGGATACAGCTCCGAAATTCAGGTTTTGAAAGGTACTCCAGTAATCCCCTACGGACTCAATTTCTTTGCGCCGGCCATTTTTGAATTCATACGTAAACTGCTCTTTCTCAGGTAACAGCGTCCGATCATCCACATAGAGGGAGATCAGGACAAATTCGTCCCGCAGAAGCGTAAAAACCTCCGGGTCACTCCAAACCTGTTCTTCCATTTTGCGGCAGTTAACGCAGGCCCACCCGGTAAAATCCAGCAGGATCGGTTTTCCTGAAACCCTGGAGGCTTCAACTCCCTCTTCAAAGTCTTTATAACACGCCAAACCCAGGGGACAATCCGTATCTCCCTGTTTAAGCGTATAAAAATCCGGAGGGGGAAAACCACTGAGAAGCTTCAAAGGCGTACTGGTGAAAATTCCAAAGGAAAGGTATAACGCAAAGGCCAGAGAAACCAGGGCACCTCCAATTTTCCAGGGAGTGTGTTTTGCTTTTCCATGCGTGGGCCGGAAACGAAACCATCCCAACAGATACGCTGCCAGCAGCAAGGCCAGTACCACCCAGATCCCCAGGAAAATTTCCCGTTTAAGTAATCCCCAATTCCCCACAAGGTCGGCATTGGAGAGGAATTTTAAGGCAAGGCCCAGTTCGAGAAAGCCCAGTACCACCTTTACCGTCTCCATCCAGCCGCCCGAACTGGGCAGGCGTTGCAACCAGGATGGGAACATGGCGAAAAGGGCAAAAGGAAGGGCCAGTGCCAAACCAAAACCAACCATGCCTGCAGTAAGGTTTGAAGCTACATTCCCTTCAGCCAGAGCTGTACTTCCCAGCAATCCGCCCAGGATAGGCCCTGTACACGAAAAGGAAACGATGGCCAGGGTAAGAGCCATAAAAAAGATTCCAAGCCCCCCGCCGATGCGGTTTGAGGCACTATCTGCCCTGGAAGCCCATGAGGCCGGAAGGGTTATTTCAAAATATCCGAAAAAGGAAAAAGCAAAGACCAGGAAAACGGCAAAGAAGAATAGATTCAGCCAAATATTTGTCGCAATGGTGTTGAGGATCTGAGAATCCACGGAGTCAAACAGGTGAAACGGAAGACTCAGTAGGAAATAGATGAGCACGATACAAAATCCGTAGAAAGCCGCACTGGCGATCCCCTTAGATTTGCTGCTCCCCTGTTTCGTGAAGAAAGAAACAGTGAGCGGGATCATGGGAAACACACAAGGGGTCAGCAAGGCGATCAGACCTCCGAGGAATCCCAAGCCGAAAATAACCCATAGACCTTTTTTGCGAATGGGCTCCCCTGATACATCCTGGGTAAGCATCTCGGGATTCTTCAGGCCCAGCTCCAGCGATGCGGCGCGTGCCAGGGACGATGTGTCCAGGGCTTCTGTCTTTGGAATGAAGGGTTCTTCCCCCAGAGAAAACAAGAATGTTTTCTCGGCACCTATGCATACTTCTTCGCATACCTGGTAGAATATATCGACCTGAATCCCCGGTAGCGCAGCATCTTTCACCAGGATTTCCTGTGTGAACGTTGCCGTTCCTTTGAAAAAGGTCTCGTCCACCTCAAAGATATCACTGTAGGCCGTTTGGGTTTCACTCTCGGATACCGGACCGAGCAGCTCATATCCTTCTCCGGCTCCTGTGAACATGAATTCAGTGGGCAGTGCACCGCCCTCAGGAGTATGCTGTGAATACAAATGCCAGCCAGTCTCTATCTCAGCCCTTAGAATCAGTGCATAGGTGCTGTCTGAGTGTTTTTCGAGCTGCTGGCTCCATTGTACAGGATGTACATCGGCCTGCCCTCTGAGTGGCTGATATAGGCCAGTCAATACAAGCAGGATGATAATTATGCTGCTCCGGATTCTTTCCATTCGATCCTTAATATATGTTTAGTCCCATTGCGAACTTTGAAACGATCGTCAGCCCGGTGGCCCACAATCCAGACAATTTCCTCTCCGCTGCAAAGCAGCCATTGGGATTCCTTTTCAAACTGGCTGAACTTATGGTCCTTGAAATACTTGGAGACCTTTTGCTTTCCTTTCATTCCCAGGGGATAAAAATAATCCCCTTTCCGCCACCTGCGCACCTGTAACCCCTTCTTTAACGTTTCTTTGTCTATATATAGTACATGCGGGAGGCATTCGCCAAGTTCCAAAACCTCCGTAACCACAAGCCATACTGGGGCAACAGTCCCGGAGGCTGCTAAATCAATCTCGTAAATGCCAGAATCAGGCTTTTCCCGCTGTTTCAAAAGCAACGATTCCCGATCCCGCAACAACCGGTGGGTTGGTGAATACAACACCTTGCCGCTGCTACTATTCAGCAGGTTTTCCATGGCATCCCAATCGGTAAATCCGTATTCCCGGAAAAGGGCGTGCAGATAGGCGGCCAGCGGTTCCAGTTTTCGCAGGCCGTCTACCGGAATCCTCCAATGGGTGTCCTCAGTCGTGAACAGGTTCGACTTCACGTCTGCAAGGTGGTTCTGGATCAGGACCTGGCTACCCCTGAGGTATCCCAGTGTCTTAAGGAAGTTGGCTTCAAACCGGGGATCCGTCTTTTTAAGAGCAGGGATCACTTCCTGTCGTAGGCGGTTTCTAAGGTATTTATCTTCTAAATTGGAGGAATCATCCCGCCAGACAAGTCCCCTGGCCTGAGCATATGCCCGGATCTGCTTGCGTGTAAATATCAACAAAGGCCTTAGGATCTTTGGGGTGCGGGCAGGTATGCCGCCGAGTCCTTCCAATCCGGTGCCCCTTGTCAGATTTATGAGGAAGGTCTCAAGCTGGTCATCCAGGTGGTGTGCTGTTAGCATGTAATGAAGCTTCTGTTCTTCGAGCAAGGAGTCAAACCAGTCATACCTAAGTACGCG
>JARRLI010000070.1:0-6192 GCA_037387145.1 Robiginitalea sp.
ATTTGAGATACTGGGTATTGAAGCCTTTGCATGTTATTTGGAAGCCCCACTCAATACCCCGAATTAGTCAGAAACCGAAGCTGAAATCTCAGAGTTCACAACAGCATAATTGAATTTTTACATGCCGTATTGCTGGCTGAAAGACACGTTTCTCATAAAATTTATCCTCAAATTTTTTTGATAAACTAATACTTAATTAAATATATCTTATATTACTGGTTATATGTAATTTATAAAATAATATAGAATATTTTCTATTAGCTATTTTTCGGATATTTATACCTTTTTAGGGAAATTACCTCATTGTTGAGAGCGTTTTAAAACAGTAGCTCGGTTTCAAAATCCAACCGTCATCCCCGGGAGAATATAATGCTATTTTTTACCGGACCGATGCTCCCTCCTACTCCGTCTTATGGACAGACTCTAATGTGTTATCTTTAGGTGATATAACATAACGAAGTTTATCAGTGAGTCTATTTTTTCGTCCACTTCTATCCCTCGGGGAGTCTTGTTATGGGTCGCATTCTTCTGCGTATATTTAGTGTAAGATCGTTAAAAGGCTATCAAAAATGAGTTCGAATTATCCTTCCAAAGTATACCTCAACGGGAAAATCCTGGATGCTGGGGAAGCCAAAATTTCAGTCTTTGACCGGGGTTTTATCTTCGGGGACGGAATATATGAGGTCATGGCCCGGATTGGGGGTCGGTTTTTTTACAGAGAAGCCCACATGGACCGGTTCAGGTCCTGCCTGCAAAAGATCGCTATCGATTTTGATGTGGATGATCTTGAGTCACGGATCCCTGACCTCCTGGAGGTCTCCGGACTAACCGGTGAAGACTGCTTGTTATATATGCAAGTCACCCGGGGGGTAGCCCCTCGACAGCATGCCTATCCAAAGGGCATACAGCCGACAGTAATGATGTATGCATGGCCAAAAAATCTTCCGGATATCAATACTACGCCTGCCGCTGTGGTGACCCAACAAGATTATCGGTGGTCCCGCTGCGACATAAAAATGATCTCCCTTTTGGGCAACGTTATGGCTAATGAATATGCCAAAGGGCAGGACTGCTTTGAAACCGTGTTTATTCGGAACGGCATCGTTACCGAAGCCTCACACTGCAATATCTTCTTTGTAAAGGGGGGCGTGGTCTACACCCACCCCGCTGATGAATTTATACTCGGCGGGATTACCAGGCAGGTAGTGCTTGAATGCTGCGAGAATTTGGGAATCCCAGTCCGGATGGAGGGGATTCCTGCTGCTGATATCCCCCGTATGGATGAAGCCTTCTTGACGGGAACCAGCTCGCAGGTGATGTCTATCCGGGAAATCGACGGGCGCGTTCTTACCAGGATCAGGCTGGCCGGATCACACGCCAACTGCAGGAAGCATTTTTGGAATTAAAGTCTTCTCCAACCTGAAAAAGCCTGCTTTGCCCTACCCCTTATACAAATTGAGACAGGAAACATCAGGAGGGGTCCCGGGATTTTTCATAAAGTCAGCAATCACCCGATCCTTGCAGGATTCATTTCCGCCTCCGTGGCCTCCTTCATCGAGGATCAGTAAGGTACCCCTGCTGAGTTTTTCCATGAAAAGCCTGCCGTTTTTGGGCGGGGTTACCGGATCATACCTGTTTACCATGATCAGTGTGGGAATATCGGAATCAGTAAAGATGCGTTCTTCCATGGGCAGGTTTGCGTTATGCCAATCCGTTCCGGCCTGGTAAAAGGCGTCGAAAAATCCGAGTTTTTCGGGAATAAGCGGATAATTTTTATATGCAGCATCAATGATTTCAGAGGTATTTTCAGGATTGAAATTTTCGAATTTTTCCACCGATAACAGCATGGTAAGGTTCAGGCCTCCTGTAAGTTGATATTCAAATTGAAGCACTTCATTAATGACCTCACCGGAACCCTCAAGGAAGGCATGGATCAATTCCGGAGCTTTCTCTCTGGAATTATCCTGATATAGCAACCGCCGAAGCAGGTATATCCCATCCTGCGCATTGATCACAAATGGAATGGAATCATTCAGGGTTACCGCAACAGGGTAATCCCCCAATCTGGAAACCGCCTTGAAATAATCCGATTGAAGGTCTGGATATTTTTCACTGCAATCAGGGGAAGCATCACAATACTGGAAAATCCGTGTAAGGGCCAGGGAATAACTATCCAATCGGTCGAGCAGAAAATCCCCGCTTAAAGGAGAAGGGGAATCCAGTACAGCGCTATTGATGTATCCGGGGAATAAATCCTGAACCACACGGGCAAGCCTGGTTCCATATGAACCCCCATAGAGAATGTATTTCTCATATCCTAAATGCTCAAAGAGCATGCCCACGTCCCGGGCGTTCTGAATTGTATTGTAGTATGCCGGATCAATGCCCAACTCCCTGCATTTTTCCTTGTAAGTTGCAATCATTGTTTTTGTCAGCTGCTGCTCCTTTTCAGGAGTAGCATCCGCCGCCAGGACCTGAAAGGAGTCGTAAGACATATCCGGAAGGGCTGAGGAATAGCCAATCCCCCGCTGATCGAAAAGGATTATATCCCGGTCCTTACTGAATGGATGTTCCTTTAAAAATCCAACCAGTCCCTTGTTGAGGGTCACTCCCCCGGGTCCTCCGGAAAAAAATATCATGGGATAAGAACCCGGGGCCGATTCACCTGATTTTAAAACGGCATAAGCGATCTGAATAGTTTTCCCGCTGGGATCATCATGATTCTCAGGCACTGACAGGAATCCTGCTTCCAGGCCCTTGTCATTGACTATCCAGTCCGGAAGTTTCTTTTCTAATGAGGATTGCCCCCATGTGACAAAAAAAGGGTACAGCAACGTAAGAATAAGGAACTGGATATATTTTTTCATGATCAGTTGGTTGCGTATGTTTCTGAATGTAGGACGATTCGCGATAGATTTCGTTACACATTCGCGCCTGTTTGTAAGCGTCCATCTCGTATAAAAAACTTCCGAGTGACTTCGCTCCTGATAGGTGTTTGCAGGCAGGAAAGTTAAATTATTAATGGGGGTGGGGGGATATCCCCCATAAAACTCACAACTATTATAGAATCTAGAGTAACTTTTCAGCAACCTCCCTCCAGTCCTCTGCCCGCTCAAATCCCATTGTATGGATGTTGTGGGGAGAAGTAAACAGAATACTGCGTCCCTGAAAGACTTCCAGGTTGTGTGAGCGATCATCGATCAGTACATCTCCTCTGAGGACATGTTTGTCGCCCAATAAAATGCGGTTCCGCCAATGCACAAAAGGAAAGTGTTCGTCCAGCCATTGATGCTTCTCAATAAGGGAGTTTGGAAATTGCATCGCTGCGGAGGCTACATAGACCTGATAGTTTTCTGTCAATTCTCTTAATACTTCCTGACTATGCTCTATAGGTTCCAGTTCCCGGAAAAATCCTGGTTCCAGATAATGCTGCCAGATCTTTTCCCGGTGCTCGGGTACCTGATGCCAGACTTCCCCACCCATGCATTGCTCTCTGGTAAGGGATGTACCGTGGCGTTCATTGTAGCGCTTGATGTGAGCCCCATAGGTATCAGCAAGCACTTCGTCCATATCTACAAATAACGTCATTGCCATTTTCTTGCGAAGTACTGAAAAATGCATGGCATCATCAAACCGAGATCGTTAAATGCCGGTCCTCAGGGAAAGAAAATTCATCAGGGTCCTTCATTCCTTCCTATTTACTGTGGGCTTTGTCCAAGTGCCATGCATAGGTACGATATGCCATGCTATAAATTGCGGTAAGGAAGGTATTATAAAAAGGACATATAAGCCTGTAAAGTATTACACCAGAACAGCTGAGCCCAGGCCAATCCCTCCTTGTTCTCCAAATTCAAAATCCCTATCTTAGACCACAACGAGGCTTGGGGCCCGTAAGAATATCGCACCTATGAAAAAATTCCTGATATTGTTTCTCTTACTGGGAGTATTGGCCTGCTCCGACGATGACGGCGGTTCCGAGCCCAATCCTAATTTTGATCTGGTCGTGGGGACCTGGAATTTGTCTGAATTAACGATTTCCCCGGAACAGGATATTAACAGCGACGGTACCTTTACCAACAACATAATGGAGGAACTACCCTGTGTATCTGCGCGAATTACACTGAGCAATGACAATACCTGGTCCTATAGCGGCATAGATGTGATCATAACCACGATAACCGGGGGCCTGTTTAATTTCCGCTGTGCAGAACAACAGCGCAGCATAATTGGAAATTGGGAAATCCAGGGAAATATCGTACGTCTTGCCGATGAGCGCGGCAACATTACGGATTTTACGTTTGACAGTTCGGACAATACCCTGACCAATATAATTGGGGAGGTCCTGCCAGGTCTTCAGGCAGAAATTTACACTAAGCAATAGCCTGCTCCAGATACATCTGCCAACTGAAAGCGCAGATTTTTCAGGGAGAAACCGATACGGTTACCTCTTTCCAGATATTGTCTGATGAATTACCTATGTAAAGAACATACTCGCCAGGCTCCAGGCTCCATTGGGAACCGGCTTCATCATAGTATTGGAACGATTCCACAGGAATATCAATGGTCCCTTCCGCCATCGCTCCGGCATCCAGCCATAGTTTTTTAAATCCTCTGAGTTCCTTGCTTGCACGGGGTATTTCAGAATCGGGTTTGCCTACATAAACCTGTATTACCTCAGCCCCACGGTAGGCACCTGTATTTCGCAATTGAAAAGATACGCGCACCATATCCTGAAGGGTATATTCCGCCTGGTCCGTTCCTATATTCGCGATCGCAAAATCCGTATAGGAAAGACCATATCCAAAGGGGTACAGGGGTTTAACCCCCCTGGTGTCGTGCCAGCGGTAACCCACCAGGATATCTTCTCTGTAAATCACGTCCACGCTGTCTCCGGGATAGGCTTCAGGTCCGAAGCTGTGGGCCGCATTGTCCTGCAAACGAACCGGAAAGGATATTGGCAGCTTGCCGGATGGGCTCACTTTCCCGCTAAGCACATCAGCCAGTGCATGCCCTGCCATACTCCCGAGATACCACGCCTGCACTACGGCATCCACTTCAGATAACCATGGCATGGCCACTGCATTACCGCTCACCAGCACCACCCCTACATTCGGGTTGACCTCAAGGATTTCCTTAAGAAGTTCGTCCTGTCCGAATGGCAGGTTCATGCTTTCACGATCCCCCCCTTCGCAATCCTGCAGGTGATTCTTATTCAGTCCTCCCACGAAAATCACCCTGTCTGCCTTCGAGGCGGCGGTAACCGCTTCCTGTCTCAGGGAATCGGCATCCAGGGAGGAAGGTTCAACCCGTCCATAGACGGAAGGCCCGGAGGCATACCCGGTTGCATGCAGTATAGAAGCCTTCGGAAAGGCATCCCGGATCCCCTGCAGGGGTGAGATTTCAATTTTGGCCTTAAGTTCGGATGATCCACCCCCAAGGGTCATCGAGCGGGTTGCATTTTCACCAATCACGGCAATGGTTTCGGAAGTAGCAGGATCCATGGGGAAAAAGTTGTCATCATTTTTCAAAAGCACAATCCCTTCAACTCCGATCTTCCGGGCCACTTCTAAATGTTCTTTATTATTCATGCGGCCAAAACCCCGGTCAGGTGACATACTGGTGCGGTACATCAACCTGAGGATCCGTCGTACCTTATCATCCAGGACAGATTCAGGAATTTCCCCTGATTTTAACTTCTCGAGGAACGGGGCCGCCAGGTAATAGTTGTCATAGGCGTTGGAAAGGGTGGTAGTCAACCCATCTGTCCCGGTCCCCATCTCCATATCCAATCCATATAAGGCAGCCTCCACAGTGTTGTGGGCGCTACCCCAATCTGTTACTACAACGCCATCAAATTCCCACTCCCCTTTTAGTATTCCGTTGATCAGATATTCGTGATGGCTGCAGAACTGCCCCCTAAATTTATTGTAGGATCCCATCACAGACCAGACCTCACCCTCCAGCACAGCCGCCTTAAAAGCAGGCAGGTAGATCTCCCGCAGGGCCCGCTCTCCTACTTCTACGTTTATATGATCCCGCCATAGCTCCTGATTGTTCAGTACATAATGCTTTACGCAGGCCGCTACCCCATTTTCCTGTACGCCCTTTATATAGGGCACCACCATTTTTGAAGCCAGTAATGGGTCTTCGCCCATATACTCGAAGTTCCTGCCGTTCAATGGAGTTCGGTAA
>JARRLI010000071.1:0-2233 GCA_037387145.1 Robiginitalea sp.
CCCTTAGCCAGAAATGATTATTATCAGGAGTTCCCCTCCCGGGAGTTCGCCGCATAAATCAGCCTGGGTTAAAGTGGGATGGAAATTTAAAGAAAGCTCCTTATGGCCAGTTCATACCCCTTGAGGCCAAAACCAAAAATAACACCCCTGGCACCCGCTGAAATATGAGATTCGTGGCGAAAGGGTTCACGGGAGGCGATGTTCGATATATGCACCTCAACCACGGGGGTCTCGATGGCCTTTACCGCATCCCCCATGCCAACAGAGGTGTGCGTATATGCTGCGGCATTCAGTATTACACCATCATAACTGAAACCCACCTCCTGAATTTTGTCGATCAGCTCCCCTTCGATATTTGACTGAAAATATTCCAGCTGGACCTGACTGAACTTAAATTGCAGTTCACGGAAGAATTCCTCGAAGCTTTGGTTTCCATATATCCCCGGTTCCCGCTTACCTAGCAAGTTCAGATTGGGCCCATTTATAATGATCAGTTTCATCCTTGGGTATTTGGAATAGATTTCTTTGGGTTAAAAGTACAAAGATACCGGCATTCAAGATGAACAACAGATTGGAAATAATAAAAAGCGAAGGGAAATCCTTCGCTTTTATCCTGGTATGTTCGTGTCTATTACAGGTTAATCATAAAGCCGAGTACAATGGTCGACCAGGTACCTCCATCCAGGCTGATACCAGTATAGGAGAAATTGGCTTCAATGCGGTCGGTAATTCCATAACCTACCATGGGGCGGTAATAAAATCCGCCATCATTCCCGTCGCTTATACCGATGGCATATCCCAAATCAGCTCCAAGGCGAAACTTATCTGAAACATGGTAACGGCCGGCAGCTGCGATTGGGAGGAACTGGAAATCGTCAAATTCAATATCAAATCCTCCTATTTCAACACTCTTACCGAAAGCATTGGTAAAACCGGTGGCTACCCCGGCATCAAAGGAATCGGAAACACTCCAAAGGTGATTCACGTCAATCCCCAGGCTAAAACTGGAAACATCGCTGGCATCTCCGGTTGGAAAACCAAAATTGATCCCCAGATTAAATCCTTCCTGTGCCTGAAGTGCGAACCCGGCAAATAACATACAAACAATAAATAAAGACTTTTTCATTTTTTAGTATTTAAGTTAAGTGATGGCCAAATGTAGCCTAAGGCATTATTTATCAACAAATTATGTTGTGAAAGAGGCCCCGGAGGTGGTGAGCAGAGCGGTGAACGACATCACCCCGCCTCAGTTCCCGAAAAAGTGGTCTTTTGATATCATAGGTGTATCTTTATCCCATGGAATGGAAGCAAGCAATCACCGACTATGCAAATTACCTGAGATTGGAGCGTGGTCTTGCTGCCAATTCGATCTCAAATTACCGTCGGGACGTTCAGAAGCTCGCTGAATTCATGGAAGAGCGCCCCGGAGGCAATGCCCCCCCAAAGACCACACGGGAAGACCTTGAATCCTTTATACATCATATTGCAGGAGATTTGCATCCGCGTTCTCAGGCCCGCATCATCTCCGGATTACGGGGGTTTTTTGATTACCTCGTACTGGAAGAATATCGAAAGGACAATCCCATGGAGCTTATAGAAGCTCCAAAACTAGGCAGAAAGCTTCCCGATACCCTCAGCGAATCTGAAATGAACAGCCTGCTAGACAGTGTTGACCGCTCAACTCCTGAAGGAGAAAGGAACCGGGCTATCCTTGAAACCCTCTATGGTTGCGGGTTAAGAGTCTCTGAATTGCTGGACCTTCGCCTGAGTGATTTGTTTTTTGAAGAAGGGTTTCTCAAGGCCCGCGGAAAGGGGGGTAAAGAGCGATTTGTTCCAGTAGGTCCGGTAACCCAAAAATATATTAACCTCTACCGAAATCAGATCAGGGTCCACCACAAACCTCAACAGGGCTTTGAGGACCTGTTGTTTCTCAACAGGCGTGGTCGCAGGCTCACGCGGGCAATGATCTTTACCATTGTGAAAAAACAGGTGGAGAAGGCCGGTATTCAAAAAAAGATCAGCCCGCATACCTTCAGGCACTCCTTTGCCACGCACCTCTTACAGAACGGGGCCGACATCCGGGCGATCCAGCAGATGCTGGGGCATGAATCCATTACCACAACGGAGGTCTACATGCATGTGGACCGGCAGCATCTTTCAAAAGTGGTTAATACCTTCCACCCCAGGAGCCGTGGGTAATTCGCTTGCAGCTACTCCTGATCTGCAGGTCGCA
>JARRLI010000071.1:2303-6779 GCA_037387145.1 Robiginitalea sp.
CATGCAGGCCCAGGAAGACGTCATTAAGGCACTGGATTCCAAAACCTCACAATATGAAGACATAGCCCTGCAAATCTGGCAATGGGCCGAGCTCGGGTACAAAGAAGTCCAAAGCGCTGCCCTGTTGCAGGAAACCCTTGCAGGAGAAGGGTTCCGCATTCAAAAAGGCGTTGCCGGTATTCCAACTGCATTTATCGCTGAATACGGAAGCGGCGGGCCCGTTATTGGAATATTGGGGGAATTTGATGCATTGCCGGGACTTTCCCAGAAAGCCATCCCCCAAAAGGAATCCGCCGGGGGTGTTGGCGGGCACGCTTGTGGTCATCATCTCTTTGGAACAGCTTCTGCGGCGGCAGCCATTGCCGCCAAGAACTGGCTGGAATCGGAAGGGCAACAGGGTACAATCCGTTTTTACGGCACCCCGGCAGAGGAAGGCGGCGGTGCCAAGGTATACATGACGCGTGCCGGGCTTTTCGATGATGTGGATGTAACCCTTCACTGGCACCCCGGGGACCGGAATGATGCCAGTGCCAGTGCCTCCTTGGCCAACATATCGGCTAAATTCAGGTTTCACGGAATTTCTGCCCATGCCGCAGGGGCCCCACACAAGGGGCGGTCCGCCCTTGACGGGGTGGAGGCCATGAATGCCATGGTCAACCTGATGCGGGAGCACATCCCGGAACGCGCAAGGATCCACTACGTGATCACAGACGGGGGCAAGGCTCCCAATGTGGTCCCGGATTATGCGGAAGTCTACTATTACGCCAGGCACAATTCCCGCGACGTCGTCAGCGATATCTTCGCCCGGATCGTGAAGGCGGCCGAGGGCGCTGCCCTGGGCACCGGCACAGAAATGGAATACGAGATCGTAAATGGGGTGTATGAGCTCCTTCCCAACGTACGGCTGCAGCGCATCGTGCACAAAAACCTTGAAACCGTTGGAGGGGTGTCCTATTCCCAGGAAGAAATGGCTTTTGCGACAGAAATATCAAAAACGCTGGGGTCGGACCCCCTTCAGGCCAATATAGCCCGGGAGGTACAACCCTTTAAGACCGAAAGCCGTGCCTATGGTTCTACCGATGTGGGAGATGTCAGCTTTGTAGTCCCCACGGCGGGAATCCGAATCGCGACGTGGGTGCCGGGCACCCCTGCCCACAGCTGGCAGGCCGTAGCCGCCGGAGGAACAAGTATCGGGCTTAAGGGAATGATGGTGGCCGCCAAGACGATGGCTACCACCGCCATTGACCTCTTTGAAAATCCAAAGGCCATTGAGGAGGCAAAAGTCGAATTCCTGGAAAGACGGGGAGCGGACTTCATATATATACCACTGCTCGGAGACCGTCCGCCGGCCCTCGATTACAGAGACTGATGCCTAGTGGGGTAAAGGCAGGTGATCAACTTATTCAACCAGGACAAACCTGCCTTTTAATCCAAATGGATGTAACAAAACTGCATCCCTGGCTACTAATTTAACAAGAACTACTAACCGACCTGTGAATAAGGAGCTCGAGCACCAATTTGTGACCGAACTGGAGAGCAATCAGAATATTGTTCATAAGGTGTGTAGCCTGTATACCAATAATCGGGATGCACATAATGACCTCTTCCAGGAAATCACCATTCAGCTCTGGAAGGCGTATCCCAAATTCAGGGGAGATTCCAAATTCAGTACCTGGATGTACCGTGTCGCCCTGAATACGGCCATCACCCTATACCGAAAATCGAAAAGGAAACCGACCACACAAGATTTCGATTCGGTGATATACAAAATCAGTGCAGAGGAGTACGATCCTACCCAGGAACAACAACTGAAATTGATGTACAGTGCGATCCGACATCTTGGAGACATTGACAAGGCCCTGGTTTTTCTGTATCTGGAGAACAAGAATTACGCGGAAATTTCCGAAACGCTCGGGATTACTGAAGTAAATGCCCGTGTTAAGATGAACAGGATAAAAACAAAACTGCGAACCATACTCAACCCTTAGATCATGATAGATGAATTTGAGTTATTAAAAAAGGACTGGCAGAAACAGGAGGCGCACCTTCCCAAGTTATCCTATGAGGATATTTACCGAATGATCTGGAAAAAGTCGTCCTCTTTGGTACGTTGGATCTTTTATATCAGCATCATTGAATTCCTGCTCCCCCATTTGTTATACCTGATCCCTTCTTTCAGGGATGATATGAATTATGATTTTGCCAGGCGGCTGGGAATCAACTCCTGGCTGATCGCACTTACCGTACTTCAGTACTGCGTCGCCTTCTACTTTATATTTCAGTTCTACAGGCGATACCGGGAGATTTCTGTTTTGGACAATGCCCAGAAGTTGATGAAGCGAATCTTCCGCACCCGGCAGACGGTAAAGCACTATGTGATCTTTTGTCTTGCTATGATCCTGATGTATTTTCTGCTTTTCATCATCGGAATGGCCATGGACGATAATCTGGTTGCCACCCTGGAACTAAACACCCAAAACCAGACCCTGGATCCGGGGCAACTTAAATGGATTACAATCGGCATCATGGCTGCGGCAGGAATCATTTTCACAACCCTGATGGGAGGGATATATTTCCTGCTCTATGGGCTGCTCACCCGAAAGTTGTTTCGAAATTATCAGGAGTTAAAACACATAAAGACCTAATCACGCTTCCGCCAGTGACGCTCTTTATTGGACTCCTCATAAGCCAGTAGTTCTTCTTCCGGAATCACCTTGAGGAAAGAAGGATGCTGCTCGATGGCATTCTCATCTACGGTCTCATCTTCGTAATCGATCTTCAGAGGCTCCTTGATGACCAAATGCTGGAGGATTCCCTTTTTCTTGACAAACAATCCTTTTTTATCGAAAGAGCGCCGGAAACCGTCGATGACCACCGGCACCACCACAGGCTTATAGGTCTTAATGATGTAGGCCGTACCCTTGCGAAGTGGCTTCCAGGGTGTTGTGGTACCCTGGGGGAAGGTGATGACCCAACCGTCCTCCAAAGCCTTCCCAATATTGCTTATATCCTTGAATTTTACCTGCCGCTTAACGTTTTTTCCCCCTGCTCTCCACGTCCGCTCGATACTGATCGAACCGGCATAGGCGAGGATTTTGGTCAGCAGGGTCTTGCTCATGGTTTCCTTGGCAGCCACATAATAGATATTCATCTTTGGCCGCCACAGGTATCCGACATTCTTGATGCTGTCCTCCCGTCCACTCAAACTGGCGTTGAATACATGGAGCATGGCCACCACATCGGCAAAATAGGTCTGGTGGTTACTGACAAAAAGGACATTGTTCTCAGGTAATTCCTTGATGATTCCTGACCCTTCGATCTCCAGTTTATTAAACCCTTTGTAGCGTTGATGGGTGATAACCCCCATGATTCGGATCAACCACAATTTAAGGATCAGGTAATGTCCAAACGGATTTTTTGAAAAAAGACCCATAAAAGCGAATGTACAAAATTAGGAGTAGAAGGATTCCTTTAAAATAGATTTGATCTCGTTGAGCATCATGGCTGTGGCGCCCCATACGATATGTTCATTGAACAGGAAGGCCGGAACCTCAATATTGCTCGCATAGGAGGTGGACAGCCTACGACTGGTTAGACAGGCATCGTCAAGCACTTCAGCCAGTGGAACTTCGATCAGGGCAGCCACCTCTGAATCCTGTTTCCGGAATTCGGGCCTGGTCTCACAAATCCCCATGTAAGGAGTTACCTCAAAATTACTGGGTGGGATATACACCTTGCTCAGTGCCCTGATGGGTTTGATATCCGCTGCCGGAACCCCCACTTCCTCTTCGGTTTCCCTCAAGGCCGTCTGCAACAGGTCCTGGTCCGCAGATTCCTCCTGCCCACCCGGAAATCCTATCTGTGAAGCGTGTACTCCGGGATAGGCGTTTCGCAAGATGAAAAGCAAGCGTGCTATATGGTCGGTGCCGGGATAAAAAAGTGCCATCACCCCTGCTTTTTTATAGTTTGAAGGACGTTTTGCAAGGGCTTTTAATTCCGCGATCCGAAGTTCAGGGGCCATTTCAAAATGGGCTACCTCTCCGGGAAGCGGAAGATTCTTTATTTTTGGGACCTTATTGAATAAAGCGGTGAATTCCATGATTTGTAAACAACCCTTGCTGTGCCTGATGATCGGTGTAAGCCTCCTGACTAGTTGCAGGGAACAAAGAAACGAAAAAGCGGCCAAAGAGGACTCAGAAGCGGTACCAACCGACACCCTGGCGAAAGCTTCCGGGCAGGAAGAAACAACGGGCGAAACCACGGAGGAATCCTTTGTGCTCACTGAAGAAAATGCCATCGATTTCTTTTTTAGTTATCAGAAGGACCTAAAAGTCAATAAAGTAAGGCTTACCACCAGCATGGGGAGTTTCACCGTTCAGCTCTATGACAATGTCCCGTACCACAAGGCGAACTTCATCTATCTGACGCGCAGGAAGTATTTTGACAATACCATGTTTCACAGGGTGGTCAGGGATT
>JARRLI010000071.1:6816-18316 GCA_037387145.1 Robiginitalea sp.
AGACTGCCCGCAAGCGAAAAGAGATCGGCCGGTATTTGCTGCCCCCTGACACCCGGAAGGGTTACAAACACCACAGGGGGACCATCTCCATGCCTTCGAGCGAAATCAACAACCCGCACATGCTGGCTTCCCCTTTTGAGTTCTTCATCGTGGTTACCAAACCGGGTTCCTATCATTTGGATGGGGATTACACTGCGTTTGGACGGGTAATCGAAGGGATGGATGTGGTGGACCGCATCAACCAGGTTCCTATAGACGATGGGGACTGGCCCATGCAAAATGTCTATATAGAAAAGGCTGAGATACTCGAATAAGAGCGCATCGTCCCGAAGTTTTCTGTAAATGTCGGGGCAGGGAAATACCGAAGTGAACGTCCGGCATCCGAACCCCAAAGAACATAGACATTACAATTAGATTTATTGGCTTCCACGAGGCGAGCCATCAGTAGTAAGAATACCCTTAGAAAAATCTGCTGTTATGGCACCCAGGGCCACTCCTGCCGGGGGGCTTCCGTTACCAGTATATCGCCAGCCACCTAAATTTTCCTGCTGCTCCTTGACACCTGTATGCTAAAGGCTTAATAGCCCGTCCGGCCTCCGGATATCAGATTTACAATTCGGTTTAATCTTCGTACCTTTTTGGCCCTATCCGTACCTCTATGCAGCAAATATCCATCAAGCAGGGTCCTAAAATTCAAGACTACCAGGCCTACAGCAGTCTCAAGTCCACAGTTGATAGTTTTCTTCAGACCGTTCCCGGATATGCAGATTCCCTGAAAGGCCGTACCGTATGGATGATCAATTCCACCGCTATAGGCGGAGGAGTGGCAGAAATGCTCCCCAGCCAGCTCCGCATCCTCAGAGCTGCCGGCGTACAGATCGAATGGCTGGTCATCGAAACAAAGGATACGGCCTTTTTCAACCATACCAAAAGGATTCACAATGCCATACATGGAAGTGGTTCGGGGGAATTCTCTGAACAGGACCGGGCCATCCACGAACAGGTGAACCGGAAGAACGTCCCCAAAGCCCTTGAACTAATACAGGATGGGGATATCGTAGTCATACACGACCCACAGCCCATGCCCCTTGCGGGCATGCTGAAGGAACACAGGGATATACACACCATCTGGCGCTGTCATATAGGACTGGAGGAAAGCAATGCAGCCACCAAAGGGGTCTGGGAGTACCTGCGGCCCTACTTCCGGGACTATGACCAATTTGTATTCAGCCTTCAGGAATATGTACTCCCGGAGATCGCGGGCTTCAGATGCATAAAAGCATCAGCATCATGGTCCAGGCCGGTATCCTGGAACCCCGGGGGCCTCAACTTTACGAAAATTACAGATACCAGGTACGCCGCGTGATGCCGGACGGGAGTTTTGGTTCGGTGAACCAGCAGCATCCCTTTGACCT
Source organism: Robiginitalea sp. (assembly GCA_037387145.1). Lineage (GTDB taxonomy): Bacteria > Bacteroidota > Bacteroidia > Flavobacteriales > Flavobacteriaceae > Robiginitalea. The sequence continues at coordinate 8,232 of JARRLI010000071.1, forward strand.
GATCTACAGGCCCATCGTGACCGAGATCTCACGCTGGGACCGCCTGAAGGGATTCCGGGAACTCATGGAGGCCTTTGTGCACATGAAACAGCAAAATGAAAAAGAAACCAATCCGGAGAGCATTTCCTATAAACGGGTTGCATTATCCCGCCTGGTGCTCGGAGGGCCGGACCCCCAATTTGTGGCGGACGATCCGGAAGGCAGTGAGGTCCTGGAAGAATTAGTCACTTACTACAAAGGGCTTTCACCTGAAATGCAACAGGATATCGGCCTTTTTCTACTGCCGCTTGATAACCCCAAGGAAAATGCACTGATCGTCAACGCCCTGCAACGGTGTTCCCGTATCGTGGTTCAGAATTCCATTCAGGAAGGATTCGGGCTTACTGCAACCGAAGCCATGTGGAAGCAAACACCCGTGCTCGTATCCGGAGCAGCCGGGCTCAGGTTCCAGGTAGCGGATGAGAGAACCGGCAAGATCAATACAGACCCCGGGAATATCCCTGAACTCTCCCGCGCCATGGGATATATGCTAAACCACCCAAAAGAACTGGATAAATGGGCTTTTAATGCCCAAACCCGCGTGGTAGAGCACTTTACGCTCTTCAGCCAGATAGAAGCCTGGCTGCAACTTTTTCAGAAAATCCTTAAAACCGCCTAGTACATGAAACGATTTCTTTTTACCGCTTGCTTTTTACTGCCCCTGTATTTTATAGCACAACAGGCCCCTATGGTCAATGCAACCCGCCTCAACCAAAACCTGGAGACCCTGGCAGAATATGGGCGGGACTCCAATGGGCAACCCAATCGAGTCGCCTTCAGCGACGGGGACCTGGAAGGCCATACCTATGTGATCGGGCTGATGGAACAGGCAGGGCTGGAAACATCAGTAGACGCGGCAGGTAATATCATAGGAAGGCGGGCGGGCCGCAATGCCAGCCTGAAACCCATCGGGTTCGGTTCCCATATAGACATGGTCCCCCATGGCGGGAACTACGATGGATGCGTGGGTTCCATGGCCGCCATAGAAGTGGCCCAGACCCTGCATGAAAGGGGGTTGCAAACAAACCACCCGCTGGAGGTCATCATTTTTTCCAATGAGGAAGGGGCCTTGCTTGGCAGCCGGGCCCTTGCCGGGACCCTCAAGCCCGAAGCCCTTCGTATTGAAAATAAAACAGGTTACTCCAATGGGGAAGGAATAGAGCGCCTCGGCGGCGATACAACCCGCATCTGGGAAATCGCCCGTCCTAAGAACAGCATGGCTGCCTTCCTTGAATTGCATATTGAACAGGGGGCTATCCTGGACCGGGAGGATCTGGATATAGGCGTAGTGGAAGGGATCGTAGGCCTCCGATGGTGGGATGTCACTATCCGCGGGATGGCCAACCACGCCGGAACCACGCCCATGAACATACGGCAGGATGCACTTTTGGCAGCCTCCCGTTTTATTCAGGCCGTCAATGAAGAGGTTCTTAAGATGGATGGCAAACAGGTGGCCACCGTTGGGCGTATACGGGCCAATCCCGGGGCGCCGAATGTAATCCCCGGAGAGGTAGTCCTGAGCCTTGAGATCCGGGATCTATCGGATGACATCATCGATAAACTTTACGACCGTATCGAAAAACGAGCCATGGAAATCGCAGCCGATTCAGGGACCACATTTGACTTTACACTTCTTGACACCACAGGGAAACCAGCCCTTACGGCAGAATGGATTCAGGCAGAGATCCGACTGGCGGCAGATGGTCTAGGTCTATCGCACCGACAGATGCAAAGCGGGGCCGGGCACGATGCCCAGGAAATGGCCCTGATCTGTCCGGCAGGTATGATCTTTGTTCCCAGCAAGGGCGGGATCAGTCATTCTCCCAAAGAATATAGCAGTCCCGGGGATATCGCAAATGGCGCCAATGTACTGATGGCCACCCTTCTGCAACTCGACAAGAAACTTGCTGAATAACAAAAAAACTAAAGTGTTCTGCAGCTTCTATATCCATACAATGAAATCAAACCTTATGAAACTACTCGCCTTTCTCAGCCTTTCAATTCTTTGCGCAACAGGACTTCATGCACAAAGCATAACCGGTTTCGGACCGGAAGAATCCAGGGCCCAACTCGAGCTGGAATCCCAATTCGACAGCCAGTTATCTGCTGGAAATCTCGATGCCTGGATGGAAAAAATGGCAGCCCGGCCTCACTGGGTGGGAACCGAAGCCGGTGCCGAGGTGGCCCAATGGATGCGGGACCAGTTTGAATCCTGGGGGTACGATGCCCGGATAGACACCTATCAGGTGCTCTTCCCCTACCCCAGGGTACGCCTGCTGGAAATGACCGAACCGGAATCCTTTAAGGCAGCCCTTACCGCTGTCCCCGTGGAGGGAGATCCCTATACCCAGCAGGGGGATGCCTTGCTGCCATCTTACAACGCTTTTTCACGGGACGGGGATGTGGAGGCAGAACTCGTATTTGTGAATTACGGGGTGCCCAAAGATTATGAAGAGCTGGAAAAACTTGGGATCGATGTAAAGGGAAAGATTGTGATTGCAAAGTATTACGGTTCCTGGAGGGGTATTAAGCCCAAGCTGGCAGCCGAAAAGGGAGCCATCGGGTGTATTATTTATTCCGATCCGAAGGACGATGGATATTATCAGGGGGATGTCTATCCCAAGGGGGCTTTCAAGAATGAAACAGGCGTCCAACGCGGGTCCGTAATGGATATGCCGCTATATCCCGGAGATGTGCTTACCCCCGGTTATGGCGCTACAAAGGATGCAGCCCGATTGGACCGGGAAGAGGCACCCACCATAACTCAGATACCTGTGCTGCCCATCTCCTATGCGGATGCACAACCATTGCTGGAAGCCCTGGAAGGACCGGTAGCACCAGCCTCCTGGCGGGGTGCCCTTCCGATTACCTATCACATTGGGCCCGGCCCGGCCAGGGTCCGGCTGAAGCTGGAGTTTGAATGGAAACTGAGGCCTGCCCACAATGTCATTGCTACACTGAAAGGCGCTGAGTATCCCGATCAATGGGTCATTCGCGGCAACCACCACGATGCCTGGGTACATGGGGCCGCAGATCCGGTCAGCGGCATGGTTGCCCTGATGGAGGAAGCAAGGGCTGTTGGGATGCTGGCCAAAAAAGGACAGCGGCCTAAGCGCACCCTGGTCTATTGTGGCTGGGATGCAGAAGAGCCAGGTCTGATCGGTTCCACCGAATGGGTGGAAGACCACCTGGAAGAATTACAGCAGAAGGCTGTGGCCTATATCAATACGGATGGCAATGGCCGGGGGTTCCTTGGGGCCGGTGGCTCACACTCCCTGCATACCATGGTTTCAGAAGTGGCAGGTGCGGTGCCCGATCCTCAAAAAGGGGTGTCCGTAAAAGAACGACGTACTGCCATGGATATGGTCAATGGCGGAAAAGGGAAATTCGAACTGTATGCCCTTGGCTCCGGATCGGATTATACGCCCTTTATACAACATGCCGGGATTGCCTCCCTGAACCTGGGATTCGGGGGTGAGAATGCCGGGGGCGAATACCATACCATATACGATACCTACACGCACTACAAGCGTTTCAAGGACCCTGACTTCAGCTACGGGATCGCCCTGGCAAAAACCGCCGGCCGCATAAGCCTTCGCCTGGCCAATGCAGAAATCCTGCCGCTGGACTTTGGGCCCTGGCAACATACCATTTCAGGTTACCTGGATCAGGTGATGGAAACCGCAGAATCCATGCGGGAAAGCACGGCAAATCACAATAAAATGGTGGCCCGCAATACCTATGGCCTGGCAGCCGATCCGAAAAAATCCCTGGCTGCCCCAAAAGAAAAGGCGCCTGTACCCTATCTGGATTTTTCCCCTGTACAAAATGCCCTGGCTTCTCTTAAGGCCGAAGTCAGCACATTCTCAGAAAAGGATCTTTCCAGGCTCCCGACTGACAGGAAGGAGGCTTTGAATGCCCTCTTGATGAAGGCCGAACAACAACTGACTTCAGCGGAAGGGCTGCCCCGCAGGTCCTGGTACCGGCACCAGATCTATGCACCCGGTTTCTACACCGGGTACGGTGTAAAAACACTGCCCGGGGTCCGTGAGGCAATCGAGCAGGGAAACTGGGAGGAAGCCCAGGAGCAGATCGGGAAACTGGCTGGTACACTGGAGCAATTCCACGGATACCTTAAGAAAATGAACTCCCTGGCACCCTGATTAAAAAGGAAGGTGGCATAAAGAAAAATACCGCAGAACGGCGGTGGAATGCGAGCTGGCCTATTTCATTTGTGGAAGCCAGCTGCCGCTTTCAAACCAATAGGCTTCGAGTTCTTTAATGATCCCGGTCATCTTCAGGGCATTGAAATAATTCTGCATAAAGTTCAACAGTAATGGATCATCCGGGGGCAGGGCCATTCCAATGGGTTCCACGGTAAGGGGCTCTTCCAGGGTTAGGAGGTTTGCCTCCGGATAGCGCAACTTGGATATCGCGCAAATGGGGTAGTCTGCCAGCATCAGGTTGGCATCCCCGTTCAACAGTGCTTCAATTGCAAGGTCGTAGTTCTCTGAAGGCAGGGATGTAGCCTCGGGAAGCAGGGTCCGTACGAATTTCTCACTGGTGGAACCCTTCAGGGAGCTGATCCTGAGCTTTGACTGGTTCAGGTCCGATGACTCATCGGCCTGTGCCAGGGTGATGGATTTTGTGAGAATGGATTTCCCGGATAGCAGATAAGGCCCGATAAAGGCCACTTTCATATTCCGTTCCATATTGATGGTCATCCCGGACATCACAAGGTCTACTTTTCCCTCCTGCAGGGATGGAATAAGGTCATTGAACGGAATGCGTACCAGTTCCAGTTTAAGCCCCATGGATTCTGCCAGCAATTCAGCAAGGTTTACCTCATAGCCAATAAGCTTGCCGTTTTTGTCTTCCAGGTTAAAGGGAGGCTGCTGCCCGGTCATGCCCACACGGAGAACGCCCCGCTGGGTGATCTCATTCAGGCGTTTCTGTGCATGCAGGTTTGTTGAAAAGATCAACAGAAAGAGGGGGATCAGAAGAAATGTGTACAGCTTTTTCATGTAGTTGGTTTACTATGGTTATTAATAGGATTCACCTTCTATTTTCAGAAATGAAGCATCACCAATGGACGCAGGCCTCAAAGTACACAATCTGATCCAGGGCTCAAAATCCTTGTCGAACCCAAAATAAAAAGCTATCTTACAGAAACCCAGACCTTTTACATCCGACAGTCCTCCTTCGGATGAGCCAGTGCACCTAATAACAATCATTACCGACCTCATGAAAAACAATCGCACCCTTTTTTGGATGGCTATGCTGGCCATTGCAATGATCTTAGTACTGTCAATACCTCAGCAAACCGAAGAACTTCCAAAGCGGGACAAGGCCTCCATCGGAGCGCTTAAATGCACGGTAGCCAAATTCCTGCTGGACCCCGTGGACAGTACCCGGCAAATAGCTCCCCTGTTCGAAAACCTTGGGGAATACACCCTGCCTGTTTCCATAAGCACATCCCGAGCCCAGGCCTTTTTCGACCAGGGCATGCGGCTGACCTTTGCCTTCAACCACGCCGAGGCACACCGTTCCTTTATGGAGGCTGCCCGCCTGGACCCGGAGAGTGCCATGGCGTACTGGGGGCAGGCCTATGCCCTCGGCCCTAATATCAACGATCCCCTGCCCCTGCAGGATCGCAGGGAAGCAGCCTGGGAGGCCCTGCAGAAAGCCAATGCCCGCCTTAGCGGAGCAACTCCTATGGAGCAGGCACTGATCAAAGCCCTGAATGCCCGCTACAGCGATGACTGGGAAGCGGATATTGCTGAGCTTAACGCTTCCTACCTGGCAGCCATGAAAAAAGTACGGGAAGGGTTCCCTGAAAATGCAGATGTTCAGACCCTCTATGCAGCTGCGGCCATGAATACCATGCCCTGGGCATACTGGGATTTACTCGGCAACCCGTCCCCTGAAACTCCTGAGGCTAAAAATGCCCTGTTTATTCGGGTGGGCCGCTACAAAGATGCTGTGGAAGCAAACCACAAAGCCATTGCTGCAGACGAAGATTATATTTCGCAATGCTATGCCCAGGGGCTCTACCCACTGGGTTACTACCCCCACAACATTCACTTCCTCTGGTCGGCCGCCAGCCTTATCGGGGAAAGCAATACGGCGATAACGGCAGCCAAGAAAACAGCCGAAAAAGTACCACAGGGAGAAATGGCCGAGCTCACCTTCCTCCAGGATTTTGCCGCCACTCCCCTGTTGGCCTACGTGCGTTTCGGGAAATGGAATGACATCCTCACCTATCCGGCACCGGCACCTGAGATACGGCACCTGACCCTGATGCGCCACTATGCCAGGGGACTGGCCTTTATAAGAAAACAAAACCCCAGGGAGGCAAGCGAAGAACTGGAAGCGATCAAATCTATCCTTGAGGATCCGGAAACGGCAAACATCATAGCCACAGCCCATAATTCTTCAGACCGCATCGCACAGGTTGCTTATGAAGTAGTGGCCGGGGAGCTGGCCCACCTGCAGGGTAAATCCAGCGAGGCCGTTGAACACCTTCAACGGGCGGTGGCCGCCGAAGACGCCCTTACCTATACGGAGCCTTCTGCCTGGCATATACCGCCAAGGCAGAATTTGGGAGCGGTTTTGATGGAACTGGACAGGTATGCGGAAGCAGCGGCTGTCTATCGGGAACCCTTAAAGCCCAGGGCAAGAAGGCAGAAGCAGCAACAGTTCAAAAGGAATTTGAGGCGGTTTGGCAATACGCCGATATAGCGATAGGACGTTCTGTATTTTAAGATGTCGGAATCACAGAGACATGCCTGAGAGTTCCTTCCGGGCTTCTTCGAACTCCTTCAGGAGGTTTTCTAGGATGGTCGCTGCCGGCAGTATTTTGTGGATCAGGGCTGACACCTGTCCGATCTCCAGCTCACCGTTTTCAAGGTCCCCTTCGAACATGCCCTTTTTGGCCCTGGCCCTGCCAAGGAGTTCCTTTAATTGATCGGGGGTGGCACACTTTGCATAGGCCGCTTCCACCTGGTGGTAGAACTTGTTTTTCAACAGCCTTACCGGGGCGAGTTCCTTAAGGGTCAGCCGGGTATCGCCTTCTCCGGCTTCTACTACCTTTTGTTTGAAGGCGGGGTGTGAAGAAGCTTCCTTACTGGCTACGAACCGGCTGCCCACCTGTACCCCATCAGCCCCCAGGACCATTGCGGCCAGCATCGCCTGACCGGTTGCGATCCCCCCTGCTGCGATCAGTGGGATCTGTACTTTTTCCCTCACGGAAGGAATCAGGGTCAGGGTGGTTGTTTCATCCCGTCCATTATGCCCCCCCGCTTCAAAGCCTTCAGCCACGATGGCATCCACTCCGGCCTGTTGCGCCTTGAGGGCGAATGCAACGCTGCTCACCACATGCACTACGGTAATCCCCTGCGCCTTTAGATGGGCCGTCCAGGTCTTTGGATTGCCCGCGGAGGTAAATACGATCTTTACCCCTTCCTCAACAATGATTTGCATCAGGTCCGCTATCTGAGGATACAGCATGGGCACATTAACCCCAAAAGGCCTGTCAGTGGCCTGCTGGCATTTGCGGATATGTTCCCGGAGCACATCGGGGTACATGCTTCCGGCGCCCAGTAGGCCAAGGCCACCTGCATTGGCCACGGAAGAAGCCAGCCGCCAGCCACTGGCCCAGATCATTCCAGCCTGAATGATCGGGTAATCGATGTTAAAAAGCTTTGTAATGCGATTATCCATGTATATAGGGTTGGTTCGTCGATCTACTATCAAGTCAGGCGATTACCCCTGAACCAATGAGCTCATCCCCCAGGTACCAGGCTACGAACTGCCCCTGGGTAATGGCGGCCTGCGGCTGCTGAAAATCCACATAAAGCCCGCTTTCGATCTTATAGAGCTCGGCAGGCTGCAAATCCTGACGATAGCGTATCCGGGCCCTGACCCTGAGAGATTCGTCTGTCTTCAGGGACAGGTCAGGGCGTACCCAGTGCAGCTCCTCTTCCTTTACAAACAGGGCACGGCGGTACAACCCGGGATGTGCCTTCCCCTGCCCCGTGTATATAATATTCTTCTCCACATCCGTCTGAATGACGAACAGGGGCTCTGGGGTGCCTCCCACGTCCAGGCCTTTTCGCTGCCCTATGGTAAAGAAGTGTGCCCCCTGGTGGTTCCCAACCACCTTTCCGTCTGAAAACTGGAGGTCAGGGGGAGCTGCAAGATGGGCAAGTTCCTCCGCACGGGTGTGGAACTTCAGCCCATTCGCAGGTTGAAAAACATCCGAAGCTACTTCCACGATGGGCCCTTCTTTAGGCTGCAGTTGTTGCTGCAGGAATTCGGGCAACCGAACCTTTCCAATAAAGCAAAGGCCCTGGGAATCCTTCTTGTCCGCGGTTATAAGCCCATGGCTTGCGGCAAGTTCCCGCACCTCAGATTTCAGAAGTTCGCCTATCGGAAATAATGCCTTTGACAATTGCTGCTGATTCAGCTGGCAGAGGAAATAAGACTGATCCTTATTAGGGTCCTTCCCGGCCAACAACCGATATATGCTTTCGCTCCGTTGATTCACGGCAACATCTTTCCGGCAATAGTGCCCGGTGGCCACGTAATCCGCGCCCAGGTCAAGGGCTATCTTCAGGAACAGGTCGAATTTAATTTCCCGGTTGCACAGCACATCCGGGTTAGGGGTTCTCCCCTCCTTGTATTCCCGGAACATATAGTCCACAATGCGCTCCTTGTACTCAGCGCTCAGATCCACGGTTTGGAAGGGGATACCCAGTTTCTCTGCCACGATCAGGGCATCGTTGCTGTCATCCAGCCAGGGGCATTCCTTCGAGATGGTCACGGAATCGTCGTGCCAATTCTTCATAAAGAGGCCAATGACCTCGTATCCCTGCTGTTTTAAAAGCAGGGCGGCCACACTGCTGTCTACCCCTCCGGAAAGTCCTACGACCACTTTTTTCATAGTGGAGGCAAAAATACAAAAATACCTTCTTAAAGCAGGTTTGTTTAGGATTTGAAAAATGGCTAAACCTTTCATATTGCATTATTTACCTTCTTAAAAGTTGATCTCCCAGGGAGGTATATCTATCCAGTATCGCTACATCCCCAATCATAAGGGACCTCTGCGCAACTCATCGAACCATTCGTTAAATATTTGCTAAGAATAATATTTTTGTTTAAGCTTTTAATATATTTGTTGAACATTAAACAAAACTCCTTATGAAAAAGACTTTTCTATTTTTACGTTCATTCGCCTTAAGTGCCTTCTTTCTTACCGCAGTTGCCTGTTCCAATGACGACGATGGCGGTGACAACGGAGGAGGCGAGGATCAACTCAATATAGTTGAAATTGCGCTACAGACCCCTGAACTGACCGCTTTGGTCTCAGCCCTCCAGGCAGCCGACGGGGACCTGGTAAATTTTTTGCAGGGAGACGGTCCCTTCACTGTGCTGGCTCCGACTAATGCCGCCTTTACAGCTTTCCTGGCCTCTAACGGATTTGGTTCCGTTGATGATGTGCCCTCAGATGTGCTGGAGGAGATCCTTCTTAATCACGTAATTGCTACCGATATTAAATCTTCTGATTTGGCAAATGCAGGAACTGGGTATGCGAGCACCAGTGCCACCGGAGCAGGAGGAAACAACATCAGCGTATATTTTAATGCAACTGCTGGGGTACGTTTCAACAATGTTGCTGCCGTCACCGACGGAGGTGCAGACATCGATGCCTCTAACGGGACTATTCATATAATCGATGCGGTAATTCCCCTTCCTACTACCTTAACGCATGCTGCGGCCAATCCTAACTTCACCAGCCTGGTGACAGCTTTGGGAGCTGCAGATGGAAATCTAATCGAGCTTTTAGGGGGAGAAGGACCTTTCACTGTACTGGCGCCTGACAATGATGCCTTTGCTGCCTTCCTTGACGGAGCAGATCTTGGCGGTGTCAATACCGCTGTACTATCTCGCATTCTGCTGAACCATGTGCTGGATGCAGATCTTGGAGCAGTAAGTTCATCTAACCTTGTAGCCTTAGGAAATGACTATGTTAATACATCAGTAAC
>JARRLI010000072.1:0-6548 GCA_037387145.1 Robiginitalea sp.
GGGATGAGGGCTTCCCAAATGGAAAGTTCAATATTGTCTACAATGTGTTCGTCCTGCCGGAAATTTTGCCTGCTTGCCTTTGACATGTGTTTGGTTTAGTTGGGAGGTAATAATACGATATTGCTTGCTCCCGTGCAAAATTGCATAGAAGCGACCGGGTCCGGGATGGCGGGCAGGTAGTTGACTGATGGGGGCAATGCATCACCTTTTCAGATACGCACGTGGACCTTACACCCATTTCACGAGGTGGGCCCTCAGATGAAGAGGTGTTGGTCTATGCCATTATGGAGCCGGGATCAGAAATTTTCTGACGCGCCGGGCTTTAGGATGTGTACCATGCAGACCTAAAGGTTTTAGATCCTGAATGCCGTTACATTGAGATCAGGTTGACATTACCGGAGGCAGTATTTCGAGGGATTGCATACAGGCTTTCATGCGACCAAAAGTCCGCTCAATGTCATTGTCCAGTCCGATAGAGAATCGGATCAGGCCGTCGCTCAGCCCCATTTCTTTCTGCTCCTCTTCCGGAATTTCGGAAGAAGTGGAAGTGCCCGGTGCACTGAAGAGAGTTTTATAAAAGCCATCCGAAACCGTACTGTTCCACCAGTAGCTCTTTCATAAGCTCATGGCCCGGGTGGGACGGAAGGCCCGGATAGACAACCCGTAACCCTTCAGCTTCAAAATGCTGTGCCAGATAGTGTGCGTTCGCGCTGTGCTTGGCGATCCTGAGATGCAGGGTACGCATATTTTTTAGTATGGAGGCGGCTCTGAGGCTGTCCAGGGTACTTCCCAAAAGCATGCATGCTCCATCATTGACATCCTTCAATGCCAGACAGAAATCGCGGCTGGCACAAATCACGCCGGCTACCGTATCACTGGTTCCATTGATGAATTTTGTAAGACTATGGATGACGATCTAGGCACCCAAACGGGCAGGGGCAATCGACAATGGCGTAAAGGTATTGTCAACCACCAGTGGAATTCCCTTTGATTTTGCCAGACCGGAGAGAGACCGGATGTCTGCTACCTCCAGCAGGGGATTGCTTACGGATTCACAATAGATCATTTTTGTTTCTGGCCTGATAGCCTCCTCAACCGCTACAGGGTTGGTGATATCCACAAAACTGACTCCGATATTAAATCGTTTCAGGAAATTCTTCATAAAGGCATAGGTACCACCATAGATTGTGCGACTACTGACAATATGGTCGCCTGCACTGCAAACCTGCAGGATTACGGCAGATATAGCCCCCATTCCGCTTGATGTCACATTGGCGGCCTCCGTTCCTTCCAGGGCTGCCAGCGCCTCTCCCAGGTACAGGTTAGAAGGAGAAGAATGGCGGCTGTAGAGATAGCACCCTTCAGTGTTTCCTTCGAAAGTGTCGAACATTGTCTTTGCGGACAGAAAAGTGTAGGTGGAAGAATCTGAAATGGACGGATTGACGCCACCGAATTCTCCAAAATACTGCAGATCTTGCAGGGCCTCTGATGCTTTATATTCCATCTTATAACATATTTTCCTCTAAATTAGTGATATAGTATAATAATATCAATATATATGTGGTTATACTTAAAAATAAACTACTATAGTAAATATTATTAGAATATATATCTATATTATGCTATATAATTCATTTTAACCTGAATAATTCTCAGTTATGGATACCACAGACAGGATCTTGTTGCGGCAATTACAGCACAACAGCAAACAGACCACCAAGGCACTGGCCATTGAACTGGGCCTGTCGCCTACAGCTGTATATGAGCGCATCAAACGTCTTGAGCGTACCGGTGTAATTCGCAAATATGTAGCCCTTGTAGACCCCACCGCCGTTTCCAGGAATTTTCGTGTTTTCTGCCAGGTCAAACTCAGCCAGCATGTAAAATACCAGGTATTGTCCTTTGAGAAGGAAGTTCTGGGGCTGGAGGAAGTAGTCAGTTGTCACCACCTGGGAGGAGAATATGATTATCTGCTGGAGATCTGTGTGGAGGATATGCAGGCCTACAGGGAATTCATGGTGACCAAACTCACTACAATTCAGCATATTGGAAGCACTCATAGTTCCTTTGTGATAAATACTGTAAAACAGACTACAGAGATCCCAATCTAATTGACCAGGCCGGGCTCTAAACCAATTAAGGAACGGGTATCGGGCAACCCAAAAACATTCGTACTTTTGTCATTGATTTGGATCAAATGAACTTCCTAAAGAAGAACTATTCCTATGAAATCTTATGATGTAGCCATAATAGGCTCCGGACCCGGTGGTTACGTGGCCGCCATACGATGTGCCCAGTTGGGTATGAAAACTGCATTGATCGAAAAATACGATTCCCTGGGCGGAACCTGTCTGAATGTGGGTTGTATCCCTTCCAAGGCACTGCTGGATTCCAGCCACCACTACCATGATGCCGTAGCGCATTTCAAAGAACACGGCATTGAAATCCCGGGTTCAATAAAGGTCAACCTGAAAAAGATGATAGAGCGGAAACAGTCCGTGGTGGACCAGACAGTAAAAGGGATTGAATTCCTCATGGGCAAGAACAATATAGATGTCTATCATGGCCTGGGCAGTTTTATCGATGCTACTCACATTCGCATCGAAGGTGCAGAACCAACGGAGATCGAGGCAGCCCACAGCATTATCGCCACAGGTTCGAAGCCGGCTTCCCTTCCTTTTATAGAACTCGACAAGGAGCGGATAATCACTTCAACAGAAGCCTTAAGCCTTACAGAGATCCCGAAGCATATGATCATCATTGGCGGCGGAGTCATCGGCCTTGAACTGGGCCAGGTTTACCGAAGGCTGGGAGCCGATGTAAGCGTTGTTGAATACATGGACCGGATCATTCCTGGCATGGACAGGGCGCTTTCAAAAGAACTCACCAAGGTGTTTAAAAAACAGGGAATGAAGTTTTATCTGTCGCATAAAGTGACAGCGGTGGTCCGCAAAGGAAAAGAAATCACCGTAAAAGCACTGGACAAAAAGGAAGCCGAAGTGGTTCTCAAAGGGGACTACTGCCTTGTCTCAGTAGGTCGCCGACCATATACAGATGGGTTAAACGCAGGGGCGGCCGGGGTCCTCATCAATGATAAGGGGCAGGTGGAAGTCAATGAAAAACTACAAACCACTGCCGCCAACATCTATGCTATCGGAGATGTGGTTCGCGGGCAAATGCTCGCCCATAAAGCGGAAGAAGAAGGCGTAATGGTGGCTGAATTACTGGCCGGACAGAAACCACATATCGATTACAACCTGATTCCCGGCGTTGTGTATACCTGGCCGGAAGTAGCCGCTGTCGGAAAGACGGAGGAGGAGCTAAAGGAGGCCGGTATCGGGTACAAAAGCGGACAGTTTCCCATGCGTGCCCTCGGAAGGTCCCGCGCCAGTATGGATACGGATGGGTTTGTAAAAATCCTTGCGGACAAGGATACCGACGAGGTCCTTGGAGTGCATATGATCGGGGCACGGGTGGCTGACCTTATTGCGGAGGCAGTTACTGCCATGGAATATCGGGCTTCTGCTGAGGACATCGCCAGAATGAGCCATGCGCATCCTACCTATGCAGAGGCTGTTAAAGAAGCTGCCCTTGCAGCCACAGATAACCGGGCGCTGCATACTTAGAAGAATCGCGAATTTGTGGTGTTTAACTCCTTTTGGCTGTGCTGAAGTAGTTGAGCAGGCGGCCCCACTGTGCCTTTGCGGACCGCAAGACAAACTCGGCAGTAATTGAGGCCTGATCCTTCAGGAAGCTGCCCAATTCTCCGATCTTTTGGTTAATATGCTTTTCATGCTGGTCGTAGAACAGTGCAGCCCAGGTGCAGCTCATCATAAATAGAAGGGCCCCGGGAATTACAAAGGCAGGGGAGAGGCTGTTTTGAAAAAACCAGTACAGCCCGAACCCGGTAAAACTGCCGTAGAGGATGATGAAATGGATCACATAAATACTCAGGGTATTCTGTCCGATCCTCAGGAATAATCGCTGCTCCATGAGCCCCCGCAGGATCATGAAAACGGCAAAGACGAGAAATACATCCCCAAGTCGTATGAACAGGTAATTGTTCAACACGATCTGATCGAAAAGGGCCACTCCTGTGAAATCTCCCACCCAGGAGAAGAAGGGGGAACTGCACCAGATCAGTAAAAACCCCGCCACGAGGCAAAGCGCAATACTCTTGAGATAGAGATAACGATCCTGCCGGAATTTATGGAATCCCGTAGCCAGGCCTCCTCCCAGAAGTGCATATCCAACCCATGGAATTATTGTGAATACCGATCCATTTGCTTTTGTGAAATAATTGGCCAGGGCATCGGGCAGCCAGCCGTATTCCCAGTTTTTATATAGTGGTTCGAAAAGAAATAGTACCACCCCTGTCAATAAAAGGGACGTCGCCATTGAGCGTTTGCCCAATCTGTCCGTCAGCAAATACACTCCGATAATGATCATTAGGGAAACCCCGATGCAATGCAGTACATCGACCAGGAAAAATGATGGATAGATCACGCCGGTGAGCAATCCGAATATATTGGTTCGAAGCAGGTAGCCGATCAATACCAGCTGCAGACCGCGTTTTAATCCCTTTCGAATCCTCGGGTTGGATTTTCCACTTCGTGGAGCACGTAATAGGAGATAGGTAAATATGAATCCTGAAACGGTGAAAAATACGGGAGCTGTGATACCCCTGAAGTATTTCCAGGTGGCAAACGCCAAATTTTCAGGATCCCTGAAAACAGGATCCAGAAGCCCATCGATGAAATGACCCTGCAACATCATCAGGATGGCCCAGGCCCTCATGGCATCGATAAAATAAAGCCGTTTAATTGGTGCTACCATGATATTAGATACCCTATATACTTACAAAACAGGGTCTTTGGATCTTTGAAGCGGCAAAATTATGGAAAAACCTGACAATTGTATCGAATTCCAGTATTTTCGTGGAAAACCAATGCAATGGCTGGCATTTTGGCGACAGCGGGAAGTAATTCATCAAGTTCCATAAACTTCCAACTTGTAAGGTATACGGGGTCTCTGGTATCAGATTTTCCCGTGAATCTGTTGGAACTAGCGAGATATGAAATTCCTATGTACCGTGCAGATCTGGAAAAGTCTTCGGGTATTCCAGAGGTAATAAAGGAACTTCAAGAACAAATATCCGAAGCCGGGGGATTGATCCTTTCCGTGAATGAGCACAACAGCTATCCTTCCGCTTTTTTCAAGAATACTCTCGACTGGCTCTCCAGAGCAGATCGAAATTTTATGTCCGAAACGGCCGTTTATTTGATGTCTACCTCTGGAGGCAGAAGAGGCGGAACTTCCTCCAGATCGGTAATGGAACAGATGTTGCCTAGATTCGGAGGGAAGGTTGTGTCATCCTTTTCGCTTCCACAGTTCTATGAGAATTTTGATCCGGAAGCAGGAATTACGGACCCGGGTCTTGCCTCTGAACATGGCGAACAATTGGAAAAATTCCTTAACGCCCTATAGACTATGAGCGAAATCCGGCGTGAAACATTTTCGGCTGTGTGGGAGGAAATTCCGGTTCACGGGTATTGGCGAACTCCAAAGGACCCTGAGGGCATGGTCATACTGGTGCATGGATTCGGGGAACATTCAGGAAGGTATAAGGCGGAAGTGGTTCCCTTTTTCAATAAGCACGGGCTGGGGGTCTTTGCCTTCGACCTGGTAGGGCATGGACGCAGCGGTGGTAAAAGAGGGGATTGTGCGGGGTATGATCAACTCATGCACCTTGTCGACAAAGCCTGCCGTACGGCTCGGGAACGGTTCCCCAAGCTTCCCTTGCTGCTTTTTGGCCACAGCATGGGAGGAAACCTTGTGCTAAATTATGCCTTGAGGGGGCTGGGGCGCCCCGACGGTATATTGGCCAGCAGCCCTTATCTCAGGCTGGCTTTTCAACCTCCTGCCTGGAAATGGCAATTTGGCAAACTCCTGGAACGACTGTTTCCTTCCATCACAGTGGGTTCGGGTCTGGACCCTAACGGGATTTCAAGGGATCCCCGGGAGGTTGAGACATACCTGGAGGATCCATTGATCCATGACCGCGTGAGCCCCAGGTATTCTTTTCCCGTCATTGAAGCAGGTGAATGGGCCCTTGCGAATGCCGCGGATCTGGAGGTTCCCACCCTGGTGCTGCACGGAACGGCAGATCCGATCATCGATTCGGGAGGGAGCATGCTATTTTGCCAGCGGGCACCGGGTTGTGATCTGGTCCTTATCGAAAAGGGGTATCACGAGCTTCATCGGGATCTGGACAGAGATCGCTATTTCGCAGCTATAGAAGACTGGTTGTCACAGAATTTTCCCTACCGGAGGACCGGCCCGGATTAGTAACATAATCTTCTTTCGGCCTGTATTTTTGTTTCTACCTTTGTTGCATGCAAGAAACTTTCAGGAACCATATAGAATCGGAATTCCCGGAAATGCTGAAGGAGCCTTTTCTGCTGGCATGCAGCGGGGGGCTGGACAGCATGGTCCTCTTGGATCTTTGTGTTGGTTCGGGACTTCGGTTTGAAGTAGCCCACTGTAAT
>JARRLI010000073.1:0-5468 GCA_037387145.1 Robiginitalea sp.
TCTTTAACCGGATGGGGCATTCCCTGGTCATACCGGAAAGCCAGATGCAGGCTGCTACCGTAATTTGCGCCAGCGGAATCGCATTCTGGATGAGGCTTATCAGGGCAACCACCCAGGGAGCAATCCAACTTGGATTTGATGCACAGGAGGCCCAGGAGCTCGCCATGCATACCTGCCGGGGAGCAGCTGAATTGCTAATCACTTCCGGCCGCCATCCGGAAGAGGAAATCGATCGGGTGACCACACCCATGGGATGCACTATTGAAGGGCTGAACGAAATGGAACATCAGGGATTGAGTTCCTCTTTGATCCGCGGTATCGTGACTTCCTACGACAAGATTTCACAAATCAGAAAAGGATAGTGCATGGAGCTCTTTGAAGTATATTCTCTATTTGATGTAACCCCTGTTAAGGCAGCAGGCTGCTGGATCACCGATGCCAATGGCCGGCAGTACCTGGACCTTTACGGAGGGCATGCGGTTATTTCAATAGGACATTCACATCCCCATTTTGTCAATCGGATCAGTGATCAACTTGGGCGCATGGCATTCTACAGCAACTCTGTACAGAATCCATTGCAGCAGGAGCTTGCAGATGCCCTCGGTCGGGCTTCCGGATTGGAATCCTACCATCTTTTTTTATGCAACTCCGGGGCGGAAGCCAATGAAAATGCCCTGAAACTGGCGTCTTTCCATACGGGAAAATCCAGGGTGATTGCCTTTGAAAATGGTTTCCACGGCCGGACTTCCGCAGCAGTGGCAGCCACAGATAACCCTTCCATCATTTCTGCCCTTAACGCACAACAGCAGGTAACCTTCCTGCCACTGAATCAGATCTCAGCCCTGGAGAACGAGTTGGAAAAAGGAGATGTCTGTGCTGTAATCCTTGAATCCATACAGGGTGTTGGAGGGCTGGATATGGCAACACCCTCTTTTTTGGAGCAGGCTTCCCAATGCTGCCGTAAATACGGGGCAGTCCTGATCGCAGATGAAGTGCAAAGCGGTTTTGGGCGAAGCGGGAGTTTCTTTGCCTTTCAGAAGACCCAGGTAATGCCAGGCATCATAAGCATGGCAAAAGGTATGGGTAATGGGTTCCCGGTTGGGGGCATCCTGATACATCCGGAGTTCAAACCCAGCTATGGGCTTTTGGGGACTACCTTTGGGGGCAATCACCTCGCCTGCACGGCATCCCTGGCCGTGCTCGAAATATTGGAATCCGAGGATCTGCTCGCCAATACAAGGGAAATAGAAGTCTACTTCCGGGATAAAGCAGCCATATTGCCAGGGCTCAGGCAGGTAAAAGGAAGTGGCCTGATGCTGGGATTGGAATTTGAATTTGAGGTGGCAGAGCTCAGAAAACGGCTTATTTACGAATACGGGATCTTTACTGGCAGTTCCAGGAACTGAAACCTGCTTCGTATTCTGCCCCCACTCAATATACGAAAGGAAGAGTTGGTTATTTTCTTCGAAGCACTTGAAAATGCATTGTCATGAATCACCTGATAAACGTCTCGGATATTCCTTCAGTCTCCCAATGGCTGGAAACCGGAAAACTACTCGGCGGGAAACCCGAAAAATATAGAGGTATAGGAAAGGGGAAAACCCTCTGCCTGTTGTTTTTTAACAACAGCCTCAGAACGCGTTTAAGCACGCAGAAAGCAGCCAGCTTGCTGGGAATGGATGTAATAGTAATGAATTTCGGGGCTGAAGGCTGGAATCTTGAATTTACAGACGGCACGCGGATGGATGGAGGAGCGGCTGAACATGTACGGGAAGCAGCCGCCGTAGTAGGACAATATGCCGATATTATTGGGGTGCGGGCATTTGCAGATCTTCAGGACGCGGAAACGGACCGGGAAGAGAGAGTCGTGATGGGATTTGTAAAATATGCAGGGATCCCTGTCCTGAATCTCGAGAGTGCTACAGCCCATCCATTGCAGGCATTGGCAGATGCCCTGACAATAGAAGCCGAATCCGGGGAAAGAACCCCCAGGGTGGTATTGAGCTGGGCTCCTCACCCGAGAGCCCTTCCTCAGGCCGTACCTAACTCTTTTATCCGCATGATGCGCCTTATGCCCGTGGAGTTGGCCATCACCCATCCGGAAGGATATGAGCTGGACCCAGGCCAGGTAGGTGAATACCAGCCTGTGTACGATCAGCAGGAAGCACTTCAGAATGCAGATTTTGTCTATGTAAAGAACTGGAGCAGTATTCGCTCCTACGGTGCTGTACTATCTCAGGATGCATCCTGGATGATGACGAAGGAAAAACTGGGGAATGCTTTTTTTATGCACTGCCTGCCGGTTCGGCGAAACGTGGTGGTCGAAGACGCTGTATTGGACAGCAGGCAATCACTGGTCTTAAGACAGGCCGCAAATCGTACCGTGGCCGCCCAGCTTGGGCTTTTACATCTGTTGGAAAAACTTTAATGCCCTATTGATGAAAACACCTGTTTCCATAGTAAAGATCGGTGGTGCTTTCCTTGAGGACCCTGAGAGGCTCGATGAAATATGCCGGGCTTTTTCCGAAATGAAAGGATTGCGTATCCTGGTACACGGGGGTGGCCAGCGGGCAAGCCGGATGAGTGAAGAACTGGGTGTGAAGCCAAAAATGGTGGAGGGCCGGAGGATTACCGATGCCAGGAGCCTGGAAATAGTGACCATGGTTTATGGGGGATGGGCCAACAAAACACTGGTAGCCCGGTTGCAGGGGTTGGGGTGTAATGCCCTTGGGGTAAGTGGTGCAGATGCCAACCTGATCCGTGCCCGGAAACGACCGGTTACCAGGGTCGACTATGGTTTTGTTGGGGATGTGGAGCATATCCAGGTCGGAACCTTGCAAGGTTTGTTGGAGGCAGGCCTGACGCCCGTCTTTTGCGCCCTCACCCATAATGGGGAGGGGCAGTTGCTGAACACCAATGCTGACACCATTGCAGCTTCCCTGGCCCGCGCCCTTTGCAGGGCTTATCATATCCGGCTATTTTACTGTTTCGAAAATCAGGGAGTCCTCAGGGATATCCGGGATGCTGAGAGCGTCATTCCGATGCTGGACAGGCAGCTATTCGGAGAACTCAGGGAGCAAGGGGTAATCGTTGAAGGAATGCTCCCTAAATTACACAATTGTTTTCAGGCTCTGGAAGGAGGGGTGCAGGAAGTCTTTATTGGTCCTTCTGCTCTTATATCCGGGCAGGCCGACAAATTCACAGAAATTTGCCTATGAAAGATCTAGTAAGCCTTACGGGGGATGCCATAGACCTGCTTCGATCCCTGATACAAACCCCTTCTTTTTCCGGAGAGGAACAGCAGACCGCTGTCCTTATCCGGAGCTGGCTGGAGGATCATGGGGTCCCCTGCAAACAAGAGGGAAATAATATTTTTGCTTTTAATATGGATTTTGATCCCTCAAAACCCACCTTATTACTGAATTCACACCACGACACTGTGCGCCCCAACAAGGCCTATACCCGGGATCCTTTTGAAGCGTGTCTGGAAGATGGCAAATTATATGGTCTGGGAAGCAACGATGCCGGTGGATGCCTGGTATCCCTCATGGCGGTGTTTGCCCATTGGCATCCCGTAGGGAACCTCTCCCATAACCTGGTACTGGTAGCTTCAGCTGAAGAGGAAAATTCTGGGCCCAAAGGATTACGAGGTGTGCTGAATGCCCTTCCCGAAATCGATGTGGCACTTGTAGGGGAACCTACCCTGATGGACCTGGCGATTGCAGAGAAAGGGTTGGTGGTCTTCGATGGAGTGGTCAGGGGAACCCCTTCCCATGCAGCCCATCCGAATCCGGATAATGCTATCTACAACACCCTTCCGGTACTTGAATGGTTTCGTGATTTCAGCTTCCCTAAGGTTTCTGACATGCTGGGGGAGGTCAAACTAACCGTATCACAAATTCATGGAGGAAGCCAGCACAATGCGGTACCCGCCCAGGTAGATCTTGTGGTAGATGTGCGTGTGAATGACTGCTACAGCAATCAGGAAATCGCCGAGATCCTTTCCAGGCAGGCACCCTGTGAACTCAAGCCCCGATCCCTTCGTCTGAATTCCTCTTCCATCAGCCCGGACCATCCCCTGGTTAGAGCCGGGGTGGCAAAGGGGCGGGGCACCTACGGTTCCCCTACTCTCTCTGACCAGGCTTCGTTAAGCTGTCCCTCTCTTAAAATGGGTCCGGGTGACAGCAGGCGATCCCATTCGGCAGATGAATTCATATTCCTGAGTGAAATTGAAGAAGGCATAGCCTGCTATGCAGAAATACTGGAAGGCTTTCTGAAACCTGAAGGATTATGGTAACTTTCGATATTAGATGGACTTTAATGGCCCTCACCGGAGGTCGGGCGAAGGCAAGGGGGCATTTCCCCCGATAAGTGAAGCAGAAATTTCTTCCCCATCTGAAATTTAATGCGCTGTGACAGCGCGTATAAAAACAATGTAATAAACCTTAATACAGGAATATGAAACTATGGGATAAGGGAGGAGCGTCCAATGAACAAATGGATCAATTCACGGTGGGGAACGACCGGGAACTGGATCAGTTCCTGGCCAAATACGATCTTATAGCCTCAAGGGCCCATGCAGAGATGCTTGGAAAGATCGGAATTCTTGATCCAACAGAAACCAAAAGCATCCTAAAGGAACTGGATCGGATGATTGAGGAAGCTTCCCTGGGCAACTTCCCCATTGAGCCACCTTTCGAGGACATGCATTCGAAAATTGAATTTGAGCTTATAAGGCGCATTGGTGAGGCAGGGAAGAAGATCCATACGGCCCGTTCGAGAAACGATCAGGTATTGGTAGCGCTGCAATTATACCTCAAAGATGAATTAAAAGGGTTTCACCAACAACTGAGTAAACTCTTTGACCTCCTTATCCAACTGGCAGAAACCCATAAAGCTGTAATGTTGCCTGGATATACACACCTTCAGGTTGCGATGCCTTCATCCTTCGGATTATGGTTCTCTGCGTATGCAGAAAGTTTTGTGGATGATATATACCTTCTGCATGCTGCATACAAAGTGACAGACCAAAACCCCCTTGGGAGTGCTGCCGGGTATGGGAGTTCCTTTCCAATAGACCGTTCCTTTACTCCGGCCAAAATGGGATTTCGAACCCAGAAATTCAATGTAGTGGCAGCCCAGATGGGACGTGGAAAAGTGGAGCGGACCACGGCCATGGCCATGGCTTCTATTGCCGGAACTCTCGGAAAAATGGCTATGGATATTTGCCTGTACCTCAGCCAGAATTTTGCCTTTATCTCATTTCCCGAGGAATTCACTACCGGCAGCAGTATAATGCCTCACAAAAAGAACCCGGATCTTTTTGAGCTGATCCGTGCCAAGTGTAATGTTGTTCAGGGGCTGCCAAATCAATTGAGCCTTCTTACCACCAACCTGCCAAGCGGCTATCACAGGGACCTGCAGCTTACCAAGGCCCTGCTGCTGCCTGCCATTGAAGATTTGAAAGC
>JARRLI010000073.1:5584-11612 GCA_037387145.1 Robiginitalea sp.
CCTATAAGAAAATGGCAGAATTGATCGAGTCCGGACAGTTCAAGCCGGATAAAAGCACCCGGCATACCCATGAAGGAAGTCTGGGAAACCTTTGCCTGGAAGAGATACGAATTAAAATGAACAATGCATGGCCGGACTGAACAGGACCTAACCTGTTTTGATCAGGATTGATTCTTTAGGTTGATCACCTCTTGTGTAGTCAGGGCCCTCCAGTGGCCCCTGGGCAAATCTTTCTTCGTCAGACCGGCGAAAACCACCCGATCCAGCTTAACAACGCGGTAATCTAGATGTTCAAAAATCCTCCTGACAATCCGGTTACGCCCGCTGTGGAGCTGCATGCCTATCTCCTTCTTTGGAGCTCCGGAAATATAGCTAACCTCATCCACTGTTATAGGTCCATCCTCCAGGTTCACTCCCTTTCGGATCTTTGAAAGATCACTATCCTTCAGATTCCGGTCCAGTTCCACATGATAGATTTTCCGAACTCCGTGCCTGGGATGGGTAAGTTTCTTGGCCAGGTCTCCGTCATTGGTAAATAGCAAGAGCCCTGTGGTATTCCTGTCAAGACGACCCACAGGAAGCAGGCGGGAAGCACTTGCGCCTGAAACAAGCTCCATAACCGTCCGCCGTCCTTTTTCATCCCGTGTGGTAGTTATGAAATTCTTTGGTTTGTTAAGAAGGACATACTCCTTCTTTTCCGCCCGAAGAAGCCTGCCGTCAAAACGGACTTCATCTCCCGGACCAACTTTGAATCCCATTTCCGTTATGGTCTTGCCATTGACCTCAACATTCCCGGCGGCTATAAATGTATCGGCCTCCCTTCGGGAACAAACCCCGGCATTGGCAATATACTTGTTGAGCCGTACCAGGTGAGATGAACCTTCCTTTTGGGGTAAAGGTTTATGCCGAGGTGTTTTTGATTTTGAATAGCTTGGTTTACGGATGCTGCCACCCTTCTTCCCTGGGGTATTCTTTCCCTGTTTCTTATCGGATCGTTTCATGAGATCATTTCTGTAAGGTTATCAATTCTCGGGGTCCTCAAATTCCAATATGGTTTGACGGGAACGGTTGAGAACCAGCCTGGTAACATCCGGCCGGCTATAATGCCCCGATGGATCGAAATTCTGACGCTCTTCATAGATCCGTCTTAAGGATAGTTCCTCTGTAAAAATTCCTTCTTTCCCTTCCTGAGGTTCTAGCAACCAGGTTCCGTCAGGGGCTGCAATACAGGAACCCCCATTGGCCAGCAGTTTCGGCATACGTTCCATGAGGAGCGACCGGCAGGGAGTAGAATCGGGAATGGCTTCCCTGGTCATGAGGGAAGAGGCAGAGATCACATAACTGCGGGATTCCCTGGCGATAAAACGCGAAATGTCCCTGGTGTTATGGTCGCTACCCGGCCATACAGCTACATGTACATTCGCCCCCTGGGCATAAAGGGAGGCGCGAACCAATGGCATCCAGTTCTCCCAGCAATTCAGCCCCCCCAGGTGAAAGGATTTCAACGGGTGCACCTGCAGCCCATTACCATCTCCCGGCGACCAGGTAAGTCGCTCATCGTATGTGGGCTGTAACTTTCGATGAAGGGAACAAAGCCCCCGAACAGCATCAAAATAAGCAAGGGAACAATACAAGCTGTGGCCACCCCTGTTCTTTGCGCGTTCCACTATGCCCAGGTAAATCGAAAGTCCAAGATCAGATGCAAGGCGTGTTATCTCATCCAGGTCTCCGTCTTCAGGAGTAACGGAATTCTGCATATAATGCGCGTGGAGGATTTTATTCTCCTCAAGTTCCCAGGAGGCCCCATCCATATAGGCAAGCCAGAAGGGATAACCCGGCCAGAACGCTTCCCCGAACACCAGGAGTTCGGCACCCCTTGAAGCTGCCGTTTGCATAGCGTCCTTAATCAATTCAAGGGTAGCTTTCTTGTCAAGCCATTGAGGAGCAAGCTGTGCGATGGCTATTCTCAGTGTATCCCGGTTCATAACCATCGTGTTAATACTAATTCTATATCGATAAGCAAAATCCCAAAAACCCCGGAGACAATTATAAACTTAAGTATATTATGAAGCCAGACAAAGTGTTTTTTTGAGGTTGACTTCCAGAGCAGGTATAAAAATAATATCAATAGCAAGCTGCTGGCTATAAAGTACAAATACATATAACCCACATCAAAGTACGCGATGAGGAGGCCTGCAGGAAGGAGTGCCAGGATCACCAGGCAGCTAATACTCCACTTGGAGAATCTGGTTCCATAGCGAACGGCTATCGTTTGATAATTCTGTGCGAGATCCCCCGCAATGTTTTCCATATCCTTGATCAGTTCCCTGCTGAGAATGAGCAGGAAGAGGAACATGGCATGTACAAAGATGACCGGGTCAAAATTCTTATAATAGACAAAAATGGCGAAGAAAGGGACTATAGCCAGGGTCGCAGACACTATATTGCCAAGGACGGCAATTTTCTTCAGCCTGTGAGAATAGAGCCAGATGCCGAAAATATAGAACGCAAAAAACAGGGCTGCCCGGAAGGATACATAGCTGGCCAGTAAGACACCCAGAAAATTAAAAACAAAGTATGTATAGATCTTCACCCGCTGGCTCACCAACCTGTCCAGCATGCTTTTCCTTGGTTTATTTATAAGGTCCTTCTCAGCGTCGTAAAAACTGTTTATGATATAGCCGCCTGCAATAACAAGGGCAGTGCAAAGCACCAGCAGGAAGAAGTTCAGGTCAAGCACAACGTCGCGGAGGGGAAGATCCGGGGCCATGATGAAGATAGCTGCCAAATACTGGGCCAGAATAATCACCAGGATGTTGTACCCTCGAATAATAGAAAATAAGCTGAGGGTCTTCAACAGGAACAGTCGTGTCCTCCGTGAAAGCATGATGTGATGGTTTAGAAGTTGTAGACCACCTCTAAACGATGTCCTTTGAGCGCTTCTCTTGCCTTGTCGAAATCTTCAGTAAAGCCAAGTATGTAGCCGCCGCCACCCGATCCGCAAAGTTTCAGATAGTATGCATTGGATTCGATTCCTTGTTTCCACAGATGGTGGAATTCTTTAGGGATCATTGGGCTGAAATGGTCCAGCACAATATGGGACAACTCTTTAATATTTCCAAAGAGCGACTTAACATTGCCGCTTATAAAATCCTCTACACAGGCATCCGTGTACCTAATAAACTGGTCCTTCAGAACTCTGCGGAAACCTTCCTGCTTCATTTTTTCCATAAAAATCTGCACCATAGGTGCGGTCTCCCCTACGCTACCGCTATCCAGCAGGAAAACAGCTCCCTTGCCATCCGGGTTCTGAGAGGGTATGCTAGTCGATTCAATATTGTCTTTGGAATTAATTAAGATCGGAAGGCTCAGGTAGCTGTTGAGCGGATCCAATCCGGATGATTTCCCGTGGAAAAAGGATTCCATCATGGAAAATATCTCCTTCAGCCGCAATAACTTTTCACGGGTTAGATTTTCCAGGACTGTGATCTTGTTGTGGGCATACCGGTCGTAGATCGCAGCGACAAGGGCGCCACTGCTCCCGACGCCATAGCCCTGAGGTATGGAACTGTCAAAGAACATTCCCTCATCTATATCAGCGCTAAGAGCTTTAAGGTCAAATGAAATCAGCTCCGGAAATTCCCGTTGCATCTTATCAAGATGTTCCAGAAACTGTTTAAGGTTCTGATTGGACTCCAGTGCTTTACCTTCCAGATCGACCGATTTCTTCAAGGCGCCCTTGAAAAAATTATATGGAATGGAAAGCCCTCTGGAATCCTTAATAATCCCGTATTCTCCGAAAAGCAGGATCTTGGAATAAAACAACGGTCCTTTCATATCTGTACTTAAGATACTAATGACAAAAGTAAGAAACTTTATTCTAAAGGTATTGTTAATAGTATTCAGAGCCTGCTGGCCCCCGTACCCACCCGGTCCAGAATATGTTCTCCACGCTGACAGAAAGATACTAATTCCCGTTCAACAAATCCATAAACAGTGCTGGCCGATGCCTCGGGATATAGCAGATGTATATTAGCGCCGGCATCCAGCGTAAAACAAACGGGTTCCCCGCTGCTCTTCCTGAATTCCCAGATTCGTTCTATGATTTCCAGGGTTGCGGGCTTCATCAGAATATAGTAAGGGTTGCTGGTCATCATCATGGCATGAAGGGTAAGCGCTTCTGACTCCACCAGAGATATGAAAGCTGGCAAATCCCCATCGCGTAAAATCGGCTGCAGGGAGTCAATATTAGAACGGGCCTGACTGAATCGGGAAGCTGCGAAGGGATGTCCTTCCATTAACTTGTGGCCTGCAGTACTACTCACCTGTTTCTGACCCTTCTCGACAAGCAGAATAGTATCCCGGAAGCTTTCAAAAACGGGATCCACAGGATGCGGATAAGGAATCCCAAAAATATCTGAACTGCCAGGTACGGACTCATGCCTTCCCCAGTGCACCAATTTTCCCGAAATACTGCGGGCAGCCGAACCAGATCCAAGCCTGGCAAGGAAAGATGCCTTCTGTTGCATGAATTCGGGAAGCATCCCCGGATAAATTGATTTTTCCAGGTCCAAAAGGCAGAGGGCCAGGGCTGCCATTCCACTGGCGGAGGAAGCAATCCCGCTGCTGTGCGGGAAGGTGTTTTCGGTATGGACTTCAAAATCGTACTCTGAAACAAACGGCAGGTATCGGCTGATTCTATCAAAAAACAATCTGATCTTATCCTTGAAATGAGGCGCCGGTTTTCCATGAAGAAAAACTTCAAAACCCGGAATAGCTGATGGGGTCGTTGCTTTTTGGAACCGCAATTCAGTAAGGGTCGCACTTTCAGTTAGAGAAAAGCTAAGGGAAGGGTTTGTGGGGAGCTGCCCGGGTCTTTTACCCCAGTATTTAACCAGAGCAATATTGCTGGGTGCCCGCCACTTGAACTTACCTGATTCAGGCAGGGCTGCCGGCTTTCCCGGAATGAAATCCTCCTCGGTCATTGCCAATTTTTCAGCAAAGATATGCCATTCGAATGGCACATCGGCCTCATACAAAAATTTGTTACTTTTAGCTGAATGCGAACAAAGCGAACAACGACAACCAGGATTTTGATTTCGGTAGCCGTCTGCCTGCTGGTGGGTTTACTTGCCGGATTTGCAACCCAGAGTTCCGTGGGAACCTGGTATGCCACCCTGAACAAGCCTTCCTTCAACCCCCCTAATTGGGTATTTGCTCCCGTCTGGACCATCCTGTACATCCTGATGGGAGTTGCGGCTGGCCTTGTCTGGGCCAGGGGCTTTTATCACAAGTGGGTGAAAACGGCCCTTTACCATTTCGGATTCCAACTGCTTTACAATGCTTCCTGGAGCCTGGTCTTTTTTGGATTGCAACGACCCCTGGCTGCATTTTTTATTATAATAATCCTTCTGATCCTAATTGTACTGACCATTCGCTGGTTCAGGATCGTAAATCCAACAGCGGCTTATCTAATGATTCCCTACCTCCTCTGGGTGCTGTTTGCCGGAATTTTGAATTTCAGTATCGTTCAATTAAATTGAAAACTGCCGGAAAGAGGGGGGGCATGGCAACGGATTATGTTATAATCGATAAATCCGTTATTTTAGAGGCAGTCCTGACCCATATAAAACACACCTTACTACACCATGGATGGATTTATTTTAGCACTGGATCAGGGAACAACCAGTTGCAGAGCCCTTTTATTTAATCGTCAGGGGGAGATTGTTTCCACTGCACAAAGAGAATTTCAACAATACTTCCCTAAATCCGGCTGGGTAGAACACGACGCAGAGGAAATCCTTACAGTCCAAATGGATATGGCTTCTGAGGCCCTTTCGAATGCCGGGGTGTCCCCGGATGAAATCCGCGCAATCGGCATAACCAACCAGCGGGAAACCGTAGTAGTCTGGGATAAAGAAAGCGGGGAACCCATCTACAAAGCCATTGTATGGCAGGATAAGCGAACTGCGGCCTATTGTGAGGAACTAAAAGAAGCGGGCAAACAGGATTTAATTCGGGAAAAAAC
>JARRLI010000074.1:0-7351 GCA_037387145.1 Robiginitalea sp.
GGCAGCAGGATGGCCCCTGCCTGCCATATCTTGTCGTACAGGCCCCATTCCATAAGACCGGTTACAAAAACATGGTCGACCTCCTGGAGGAGGGCTACCTTATCCCGGGTGATGTCCCCCAGGATACGGATTGCCAAACCAGGCCCGGGAAACGGATGCCGGCCCAGCCGCTCTTCCGGGATACCCAGGCTTGTCCCAACCCTGCGCACTTCATCCTTGAACAACATCTTCAGGGGTTCCACCACCTTCAATTTCATAAAATCGGGAAGCCCGCCCACATTGTGATGGCTTTTTATAGTGGCGGATGGCCCACCCGTAGCGGACACAGATTCGATCACATCCGGATAGATCGTTCCCTGGCCCAGCCATTTGGCATCCTCTATCTTATGAGACTCATCATCAAATACTTCGATGAATACCCGCCCTATAATCTTTCGCTTTTTTTCCGGATCGGACTCTCCCTCCAGAGCATCCAGGAAGCGATCCGAAGCATCTACTCCTTTGATGTTCAGGCCCATGTGCTCATACTGATGAAGTACTTCATTGAATTCATTTTTACGAAGTAGCCCGTTGTTTACGAAAATACAGTGCAAGTGCTTGCCGATGGCCTTGTGAAGCAGGACGGCGGCCACGGTGGAATCCACTCCCCCGGAGAGGCCCAGGATTACTTTCTCATTCCCGATCTTCTCCCTGAGTTCTTCTATGGTGGTTTCCACAAAGGCGGCAGGGGTCCAGGTTTGCTCCAGCCCTGCAATGTCCACCAGGAAATTTTCCAGGATGCGTTTCCCCTCCGTAGTGTGGTATACTTCCGGATGGAACTGAATACCGTAAATCTTTTCGGATTCAATCTTGTAAGCGGCATTTTCCACATCGTGGGTGCTGGCCAGAAGTTCTGCAGTCTCCGGCAGCCTTTGTATGGTATCGCTGTGGCTCATCCACACCTGGGTATCCCCCGGGACATCTCTGAAGAAGGGGTCCGAACAAATATGGGACAGCCGGGCCCGACCGTATTCACGGGTATTGGAAGGGGCCACATTTCCCCCGCTAAAGTGGGCAATGTACTGGGCCCCGTAACAGATGGCAAGTATGGGCTTTTGCCCCCGGATCGCACTTAGGTCGGGATGTGGAGCATCCTCTGAACGCACAGAGGAAGGGGACCCGGAAAGGATGACCGCCTTGTACTGGGAGAGGTCTTCCGGCAAGTTGTTGAAAGGCTTGATTTCACAGAAAATATTCAGTTCCCTGACGCGTCTAGCGATCAGCTGGGTATACTGGGAACCAAAATCGAGGATCAGGACGTTATTTTGCATGGCCAAAAATAGTAAAATGCAGTAACCCGTTCATGCGGCAGCTGCAATATTTATCTTCAGGTTATTAAGATCTCGTGAAGTTTATAAATCCAAAATTTCTAATCTGATATGAATTTATTATTATCCTATCTTTAATCAGGATTCCACATCCTGTTAATATAAACCCACATTTTGTCAGATGAGCAATCTCCTGAGGAAAGCAAAACGAAATTCAATAGTCAAGGGCAAATACAGCAGGTACCTGTTGTATGCCATAGGGGAATTCCTGCTTCTCATCTTTGGAATCCTCATCGCCCTGCAGGTGGACAACTGGAACGAGGATCGAAAAGAACGAATGGAGGAAGTTCGGATTCTTGAACAATTAGTGGAAGATTTCAATACCAATAAACTGATTATCAATAATTCAGATAATGAATATAAAAGGGTGCTCAGACATATTGATGCTGCGCTCAGGCACACAGGACCCAGAGTGACCTTACCTCCTTCTGCGGTTTTTGACTCCATAGACAACCTATGGACCCCAACTGTAGAGTTACTTCATACAAATGCTTCTGCTGAATATGGATTGAACCTGGAGCCTGTCACCAACAACCAACTGAAACTGGCGGTTATGGCTTTCCCAGCCACTTTCAGCCAGTACAAGGAACTGGAAAATACCCTTAAGGACCTAACCGGGAACCAGCATATGATCCGACAAAAATATATCCCCCTTATTGCCAATGAACAGGAATACGGCCAGGACATGTTTGAATCGGACTCCCTGGGATTGATTAGGGACCGGGAGTTTCAGAATGCCTCCGTAGACCGGTTGTGGAATACACAAAATGCCAAAATACGACTGGAATGGCTTAGTGAACACAATGATACCATTTTGAAATTGCTGAATGCCGAATTATTGGATCGGCAAATCCCTTAGAAGGCTAGCCAGTTGCCCACTATTAAGCACCACCCGCCAGGCTCCATTTCCCCTGATATGCACAAGAACCGCATCGCCTTAAACCTCCGGGCGAATACCAGAGGTGCTGGATATGGGTATTAATAGGTATATTTCTTATTTAGAACAACCCCGGTACCTACATGAAATTCTATTTATCAACAGCTTTATCCCTGTTGGCAGTACTAGCCTGTAAAACAGAAACCTCCAAAGAGGACAGGGAGGCAGATATCCCCATACATGGGGAAGACGCCTATATCAGCATCTCAAGGGACTCCTACAAGGATCAATTATATGGCTTTTGGCTGGGGCAATGCATTGCCAATTGGACTGGCCTGGTGACAGAGATGGACAAAATAGGCAACATCGGGGAACTAAAAACCGGGGATTTCTATACCAGGGCAGACTGGGGAAAACCTGACCAGCCCAGTATATGGGGGGAAGGTGTTCCCAGCGACTTATCCCCCACCATAGATTTTGTGTTCAGGGACACCAGTGAGGTATGGGGCGCAGATGACGATACGGATATCGAGTATATGTATCAACACCTGCTTTATGTACACAAGACCAGCATGCTTTCGCCGGTCCAAATACGAGACGGGTGGCTAAATCATATAAGGCCTGAAGAAGAAAACTATTTATGGGTATCCAATCAGAAAGCCTATGATTTAATGCAACTGGGCATTCTTCCTCCCGAAACCGGCAGCCCGGAACTGAACGAACATTATGAAATGATCGATGCGCAGCTGACTACTGAACTATTCGGATTGTTCTCCCCTGCAAGGCCGGATATTGCAGCCAGGATAGCGCATCTTCCAATCCAAACAGTCGCCAGGGAAGACGCTGAAGTTATTTCACTTTTTTATATAACCATGCATGCCCTGGCTTCCCTGAATACCGACAAGACCATGAGCCAGAGAATGCAGTGGATGGCCAATAGGGCACGAGCGGTCCTTCCCGATGCGTCCTATCCGGCAAAAATGTTTGATTATACCAAAGGATTGTATGCCTCCGGGATCCCCTGGGAACAAACCAGGGATTCAATTTACTACAGATACCAGGTCCGGCAGGAAGACGGGTACCATATCACTTCAAAGAACCTGTATTGCAATGGCTGCTTTGCTGCGGGCATAAATTTTGCTGCAAGCCTGGTTAGCCTGTTTTACGGGGAGGGCGACCTGAAAGAAACCATAAAAATAGGAACACTTGCAGGATGGGACTCGGACAACCCAACGGCTACCTGGGGTGGTTTAATAGGTTTTATGCTCGGAAAGGATGGAATAGAACGCACATTCGGAAGGCAATTCTCCGATCGGTTCAATATTCACAGAACCAGGCAGAACTTCCCCAATCATGGCATCGATACTTTTGATAATATGGCCAAAACAGGGCTGACGGTTACGGACAGGGTAGTACGGGAAGAAATTGGAGGCAGGATTGATACGGAAAGCAATAGGTGGGTTATACCCCTCAAAAAAGAAAATGACTGAAGCCAGGGTGCTGAAACATGGCAAGCACTATGAAAGCAGTATAAACTCCTGAAAACAGAAGAAAATTACCAAAAGCAGGAAGATGCTGCCTGAATACGCTTCCCATAAATACCGGGGCGGGAAAGCCTTTTGATTGAAAAGGCAAGGGATCTCCCATAAAAATGAGCCCCGAAATTGATATTCAGTCTGCAGTTGCTTACTTTTCACCTTTCGGACCACAAAAATTACTATTATGATAAGATACATAGCACCCGTTTTGCTTTTCGCCCTTGTTTTATCGCTGCCCGGCTGTAAAGGGGAAGCCAAAAAAGAAAAAGATACGGCCGAAGCCGAAGACGTATGGGCTGAGGACTTCTTCGATGATTTTGACACCTTTGATGAGGCCAACTGGCAGGACCAGCGAATCTGGGTGAACGACGAGAAACACTGCTACGTGCCCGATAATGAATTCGATACACGGGAGGTCAGTGACGGTAGCCTGAAAATCAAGGTCATCAATATTGGCGAAGACCGGCCCTGTGACAATTTTGACAAGTCCGGCAAGCAGCACCCCCCCACTAAATATGTAGCCGGCCGAATTTGCTCCAAAAACCGGAAGGAGTTCATCAAGGGCAAATGGACGGCACGGCTGAGGCTGAAAGGAAATGGGGAACCCAGCATGTTTCCTGCCTGGTGGATCCTGGGAGCCCAAAACAATGAACCTCCGGTGGACGAAGCCAATGAAACGGTATGCTGGCCGCTTACCGGTTCAGGCGAGATCGACATCTTCGAACACCACGGGGATGGCAAGGATAACCATTTTACAACCGGCGCCATCAAAAACGAAGGGGAGTGCGGCATGGGAGACTGGCGCAGCCTCAGAATCGATGTTGAGGCCACCCTGAATGACTACCACGAATATTCCGTGGAATGGGAAGGCAGCGACCTGGTTTACCGACTGGATGGGAAAGAAGTACATCGCAATGCCGGGGAGGGAGATAACTACCCGGAGCCCATGTTCGCCATTCTCAATTATGCCAAGATCACAGACACCCCCATGACCGGGGCCTGGGTCATGGAGGTGGACTGGGTAAAGCACGAGTATCGCAAATAGACAGGAATCCACGCCGGAAAGCTTTTTTCATATGTTAAAATTCGCTTGCTAAATCTGACCTCAATGCGTTTACAAAATTTCGTTTTCAAATGCCTGCCCGCCATCCTGCTGCTCATTTCAGCCTGTTCAAAACCTGAAAAACAGACGGCTACCCTCCTGATTTATGGCGGACCCATCTATACAGTGGATACGGCACAAACCACCGTTGAAGCAGTGGCTACCCTGGACAGTATTATACTCTTTGCCGGGCGCCTTGCCGAAGCGGAAGCCTTCCAGGGGGAGGAAACCCGGGTGATCGATCTGCAGGGCAGAACCATGAACCCGGGACTGATAGAGGGGCATTGTCATTTTATGGGATTGGGCTACAACGAACTGAACCTCGACCTGATGAATACGACCAGCTACCAGGAGATCGTGGATGCCGTAGCCGAAAAGGTGAAAACCACGGAGCCCGGAGAGTGGATTACCGGCAGGGGTTGGCACCAGAGCAAATGGGATTCCATGCCGGCTGAAACGGTCAAGGGCTTTCAAACCCACGACCTGTTGAGCGAGGTATCGCCTGAAAACCCGGTATACCTGAGCCATGCCAGTGGACATGCAGGTTTCGCCAATGCCAAGGCCATGGAGATCTCGGGCATCCAGATCCTGTCAAGAGAGGGAGAAAGCAGCTATGAAATTGAAGGGGGCGAAGTTATCCGGGACGATCTGGGAAGACCTACGGGTATTTTCAACGAGCGGGCCCAGACCCTGATTACCCGGAACATTCCCGGAAATACCCCTGAGCGCAATGCCATGGCGTTTGAACTGGCCGTAGAGGCCTGCCATCGCAATGGCATCACAGGCTTTCATGATGCGGGTATCGGACGGGGGACCATCGCCCTATATGAAAGTATGAAGCAATCGGACAAAATGGACAT
This sequence comes from Robiginitalea sp., assembly GCA_037387145.1. GTDB lineage: Bacteria > Bacteroidota > Bacteroidia > Flavobacteriales > Flavobacteriaceae > Robiginitalea. Next base: position 5,745 of record JARRLI010000074.1, read on the forward strand.
CCGCATCTACGCCATGCTTACGGGTTGGGATAAAGAGTTGCTCAGCGAATGGTATGAAAAAGGACCCTATGTGGATCCTGACCACCGGATGACCATCCGCTCTGTGAAGCTCAATTGCGACGGGGCACTGGGGTCCCGCGGGGCCTGGCTGCTGGAAGCCTATACGGACCGGCCCGGACACTTCGGGCACGAAACCCTCCCCATGGACTTTGTAAAAGAAACCGCCCTGAACGGACTACAGCATGGATTCCAGGTTTTTGCCGGATCTGGTAGACGACCACCGGTTCCGAATCGAACACGCTCAGCATTTGCATCCGGAGGACATTCCCCGTTTTGCCGAGCTTCAGGTAATCCCGGCCATGCAGGCCATACACCTGTCTTCTGACAGGCCCTGGGCAATCGAACGCCTGGGAGAAAAACGGATCGTGGAAGGCGCCTACATGTGGCAGGCCCTCCTGGAGAGCGGAATTCCCATTGTAAATGGGACAGATGTGCCTGTGGAACCGCTGAACCCAATCCCCAGCTTCTATGCCAGCGTAAGCAGGAAAACCCTGAAAGGCACCCCGGAGGGAGGCTATGAGCCCGCTCAGAAAATGACCCGGGATCAGGCCCTTCGGTCCTATACGCTCGATGCCGCCTATGGCGCCTTTGAGGAAGACATCAAAGGGTCCATCACAACAGGTAAACTGGCTGATTTCACCATTTACAACCAGGACCTTATGACCGTGCCTGAAGAAACCATCCTGGATACCGAGGTGGTCATGACGATTTTTGACGGACGTGTAGTGTATTCCAAAACTGATTAAAACCAGCGGCCCCGGTGAGGACCTTTTTAACTCAATCAGGATATACCGAACATGGATGGCCCAATAACGATAAAATATAACACCAATATCATCCTAACCATGAAGAGAACAAACAAATTCGCACAATGCTATCGATCCCTTAAACCCCTTATATTTATTGGTCTCCTGGTCTTTTTTTGCAGGACCCCCCTGTTGGCCCAGGAGGTGATCTGGCATGTAAAGGCCATCCACCCGGAAGGCCGGACCATTGATGTCAAGGCCCTGGACGCCGAGGGGAATATTTACGACGTCAAGGCAATCCGAGATACCGGTCAGCGACAAATGATGGATGTCAAGGCCTTTGTACGGGGAGAAAAAATCCCGGTGAAGATCCTGGTCAGCAATGATAAATACGCCCCGGTCAAGGCCATAGGCAGCGACGGGACCATTTATGACATCAAGGCCCTGGAAAATGATCTCAAACTCGATGTTAAAGGGGTCAGCCGTTCCGGAAACATCATCCACATCAAAGCTATAAACCCAAAAGGTGAATTCTATGGGATCAAGGCCCTTTCCCCGGAGGGGCAGCTCAACGATGTCAAAGGGATAAAGATGTCCGCAGAAAGCATTGAGGGGGTCATCAACGGAGTGGAGGTACATGCACATATAAAGGCAATCCCCCAGGTCGAATAAGCGTTTTAATTTTCGGTAGCAGCTCCTGGCTGGAAGACGGAAAAAGCCGAATAAGTTTCCTTTCTCCGGGGTATTTTCCAACTGATGTCTGTAGGTAATTAATTTATTTATATAATTAATTCCAATTTA
>JARRLI010000075.1:0-8234 GCA_037387145.1 Robiginitalea sp.
GTAAAATTTGTCTATATTTGTAATAATCCTCTAAATAACTTACGACTCCCGTAAGTATTGACGGGGATTTTCTGTTTATTAAATGTGATGTTATGAGTAATGTAGCGTATTATACGGAGGAGGGCTTGCAAAGGTTGAAAGATGAGTTGAACCAACTGAGGGATATTGAACGACCCAAGGCCTCGCAGGCCATTGCCGATGCTCGTGACAAGGGAGACCTTTCTGAAAATGCTGAATACGATGCTGCTAAGGAGGCTCAGGGCCTTCTTGAAATGAAGATAGCCAAAATGGAGGAGTTGCTTGCCAATGCGCGATTGATCGACGAGTCCCAACTGGATACTTCCAAAGTCCTGGTGCTTTCTACGGTAAAACTCCGGAATCAGAAAAACGGGATGGAGTTCTCATATACCCTTGTAGCTGAAAGCGAGGCAGACCTGAAAGCCGGAAAAATATCTGTAACTTCTCCAATAGGAAAAGGGTTGCTTGGAAAGGAGGTTGGTGAAACTGCTGAGATTCAAGTGCCCAATGGAACCCTCACTTTTGAAATCCTTGAAATTACGCGTTGATAAAAATGAGCAGGCCAAGTGTTAAAGGTGCTGTCCGGCAAGGGCTATTGAATAATCGATTTTAGTATATTTAGAAAAAGTTTCCGACCTACCATGCCCACCATTTTTACTCGTATCATCCAGGGAGAGATCCCCTGTTATAAAATTGCCGAGGACGCGGATAACTTTGCCTTCCTGGACATCAATCCCAACAGCAAGGGCCATACCCTTTGCATCCCCAAAAAGGAAACAGATAAACTAACAGATCTGGACGAGGCTTCCTATTTGAGCCTGATGCGCTTTAGCCGGAGGGTCGCTCTTGCCGTGGAACAAAGTGTGGATTGTCTCAGAGTAGGCATGACGGTCATTGGACTGGAAGTTCCCCACGTACATGTGCATATCATTCCCCTGAACGAAATGGCAGATGCCACTTTTCAGCGTAAGGCATCCTTGAGCCCCGGGGAATTTGAATCCCTGGCAGCTGAGATCAGGGATCATTTCAAATAAGGCCATTAAGCCGCAGGTAGGTCAGCACACCAACGCAGAGTATTCCCAGAAGTAAGAGAATAAAGAACAGGGGCCTGAACCGGATGGTGGATCTATCCGGCTGTACGGCTTTTTGATAATAGGATACACTTCTCTCGATATCCTCTGTCCACGAAACCGGATAGATAACCGTTTGGCATGTATTGCATTTCAATTCACGACTGAGTTCAGAGGTAACCTTGTGATATATCGGGGTGTGGATGTGTTTCTGTGAAAAGGTCAGGGTTAGGTCCTGGTTGAAACATTCCGGGCAATTGTTGGTAAGCGGCGCCACCTTGATAGTCCTGTGTTCTTTTTTAGCCATGGTATGGGTCGATTCTGAGGGAGATTTGCATTATGGTTCCTTCTTTTCCTGAGGACAACACTTTTATTTTCCCATTATGATACTCTTCAACGATACGTTTTACCAGAGAAAGACCGAGTCCCCACCCCCTTTTCTTGGTCGTAAACCCCGGGCTGAAGATTTCCCGGTATTGATTTCGGGGGATTCCATGGCCCGAATCTGTGACCAGGATATTTGCAAGTTGGTTTGAACGAATGATTTCTACCGAGATATCCCCCTTACCCTTCATGGCATCAATGCCGTTCTTGACCAGATTCTCGATGGTCCAGTGGTAGAGGGATCTGTTTAAGAGGACGTTTATGGAATCCTCCTTCGAGTGAAATGTAAAATGCACAAGTTTCGAGCTTCGGGCCTGCAGGTATTCAAAAGCATTTTTGGTCTCAGCGACAATATCACTGGGTTCCAGTTTTGGAGTGGAACCGATTTGGGAGAAACGTTCTGTGATTGTCTGCAGCCTTCCGATGTCTTTCTCGATCTCAGTGGTGATCTGCGGGTTTAGCGACTCTTTTTTAAGCAATTCATTCCAGCCCAAAAGTGAGGTTAATGGTGTCCCGATCTGGTGGGCGGTCTCTTTAGCCATACCCGCCCATAATTTATTTTGTTCGGAAACCTTATTGGTTTTGAAGAAAAAGAAAATTACTGCACCAAAAAGGAAAATGATTAACAAAAGGGCTACAGGGTAATATTTAAGCTTATTGAGAACCTCTGAATTTCCGTAATAAAGTGTTGCCAGGTGTTCACCCTGATAGTCTATCTGAATAGGGATATTCTCATTTCCGAAAGCTTCAATTTTACGGCTGATAAGTGCTGTGTCCTGCAGGGAGACATCAGGCAGGTTGTTGATTTTAACCGATTGATCGGAATTGACCAATATCATGGGGGTGCTCGTGTTTAACTGCAGCACTTTCAGGTGCAGGCTTCCCAGTTCCTGATTTTCGGAAGAGCGCAATAATTCCGACTGGGCAGTAGCCCAGATCTCCATCTTATGACGCTCCTCCTCTTTGAACCTTCAGCTTTCAGGCAGTTTTCAATACCTTTGTCTCCATGAAGGCAGATCATCTCACCCTGTGCCCTCAGGAATTGGAAACCCGTGTTTTACATGGGTATTTGTTAAGTGCTGTAGGGCCCAGGCCCATAGCCCTGGCAAGCACTGTTGATGCCGAAGGGAATCCAAATCTTGCTCCTTTCAGTTTTTTCAATGTATTTAGTGCAAACCCCCCGGTGTTGATCTTTTCTCCGGCGAGAAGGGTTCGAAATAATACCACCAAACACACGCTGGAAAATGTTTTGCAGACAATGGAGGTGGTTATTAATGTCGTCACCTATGACATAGTCCAGCAAATGTCCCTTGCCAGCACAGAGTACGATAGGGATATCAATGAGTTTGATAAAGCGGGATTCACTATGTTGGCCTCTGAGGATGTCAGGCCCTACCGGGTTGGCGAGTCACCAGTTCAGTTTGAATGCCGCGTAACTAAGGTAGAACCCCTTGGGCAGGATGGCGGAGCCGGAAACTTGATATTTTCTGAAGTGGTAAGGATGCATATTGATAAAAATATCCTGAATGAAGACCACCGTATAGATCCGCTGCAGCTGGAGTTAGTGGGAAGAATGGGGGGTAATTGGTACAATCGATCCTCACCGGGGCTATTCGAAGTTCCTAAACCACTTGCCAGTAAAGGGGTGGGGGTAGATGCCATCCCCGAAGCGATCCGTGGAAGCAGCGTGCTCACTGGCAATGACCTGGGAAAGCTGGGAAATATCCAGAAGATTCCTACGGAATCAGAGGTGCGGGCGTTTGTAGCAGAAGAGGCTGACGTTCATTCCCTCCTGGAATCCGGAGATCTTATGGGGATTCACGAGAAGGCAAGGGCCTATCTGAAGGAACATAATACGGAGGCCGCCTGGAAGCTGTTGTTGGCGCCCGGACTGGAATAATAAATAAATTAGAATCTTTTAGAAGCGAGAAATTATGGAAGTACAAGGGACGATCAAGATGATCGATGAGACAAAAACATTCGGAAACAACGGGTTCCGCAAACGGGAAATGGTGCTCACCACGGACGAACAATATCCGCAGCACCTGATGATAGAATTCATACAGGATAAGACTGATTTACTGAATGCTTACCAGGCCGGGCAACAGGTGCGGATAAGTGTCAACCTGCGGGGTCGGGAATGGGTAAACCCACAGGGAGAAACCAAGTATTTCAACTCTATTCAGGGTTGGCGGATTGAGGCATTACAGGCGGAAGAGGCACAGGCAGGAATGCCCCCCACACCCCCCATGGAGGCTTTTGAACCGGCAGAAGACCTGAAGGAGGAAGACTATGATGACCTTCCTTTCTAGGAAACATATACCCGGTGGTCCTTCCGGCAAGGGCGATGCTCGCGGTATCAATTTTTGATATATGTCCCTGACGCGTTCCATTGAAATGCTTTTCAGGAGATTTCTGCCCTCTCCTTTCGTCATAGCAATCTTATTGACATTGCTGACCATGGGTCTGGCACTCTTCAAGGGGTCGTTTCCTGCCCAGGAATCCGCCTGGAAGGGGGTGCTGACTTCATGGGAGCATGGGCTTTGGAACCGGGGACTCCTCGTCTTCGCCTACCAGATGATGCTCATCCTGGTACTGGGCCATGTGCTTGTGCTTAGCAAACCCATGGAACGACTGATATTGAAGCTTACCTCCCTTGTCAGGGACGGGGCTTCTGCCGCCTTGCTGGTCGCCGCTTCCACTATGCTGGTTTCCTTTTTCAACTGGGGGCTCGGACTTATTTTTGGCGCTATTCTGGCCAGAAAGGTAGGGGAACACGCCCAGCGGAATAATGTAGCATTGAATTATCCCCTGATTGGCGCCTGCGGATACGTGGGCCTTATGGTCTGGCATGGAGGAATTAGTGGGTCAGCACCTATCAAGGTGTCGGAACCGGGGCACGTTACAGGATTGCTAGAGGGGGTCCTTCCTCCAGATGTGTTGGCCGGTTTTCCAGAATCAATACCCAGTTCGGAGACAATTTTTAGTTCCTGGAACCTTCTCCTGTTTTTCCTCGTGATTGTGGCCATAAGTGGTCTCGCCTACTACCTTGGACGAAAATCTGACCCCTCGTATTTATCCCTGCCCTCGTACGAGTGTGCAGAAGAACCGGACACCAATGCCCGTGGTGCTGAACGAATGGATCGTGCCCCGTGGCTTTCCCTGTTGCTGGCTTCACTAATTTTCCTGGCCTTTTTTGTCCAGTATCTCCCCCAGCTGCGTTCCCTGAACATCACTCCGGACATGCTCAACTTTTTCATGTTGGGACTGGCCATTCTTTTGCATGGGAACATTCGGCGGTTTTTACTGGCGGTAGAAGAGGCAATCAGGGATACTTCGGGTATTCTTATACAGTTCCCCCTTTATTTTGGCATTATGGGAATAATGACAGAAAGCGGTCTGATCCACCAGATTTCTGATTTTTTCGTGGCCGTAAGTACGGACAGGAGTTTTCCTGTTTTCACCTTTTTCAGTGCCGGACTGGTAAACATATTTGTACCCAGCGGGGGAGGGCAGTGGGCAGTTCAGGGGCCTGTAATTCTTGAGGCTGCGCAAACCCTGGATGTTCCACTTTCCAAAGCCGTTATGGCACTGGCCTACGGTGATCAGCTCACTAATATGCTCCAGCCCTTTTGGGCGCTTCCGCTACTGGGAATCACACGGTTGAAAGCCAGGGAGATCCTTCCTTATTCTTTATTGTTCATGATACTCGGGGGAAGCATCTACCTGTGGGGGTTGTGGTTTTATTAACGGTTTGCTATATTGGAACAAAAGATGAGGAGCACTCCGAGGATACCGGTACCAATACTCAATAAGACCGAGGTATTCCCTCCGGCCAGCCAGGCGACTGCAGAAGGACTGGTGGCCGTTGGAGGAGATCTGGGAACAGATCGTCTTATGCTGGCCTATCGTTCCGGAATATTTCCCTGGTTTAACGACGATTCCCTGATCCTATGGTGGAGTCCCGATCCAAGGACCGTCCTTTTCCCCCAGAAGTTAAAGATTTCGCGCAGTATGAATAAGGTCCTGAGCAAAAATCGATTCAGCGTCACCCGCAATCGCAATTTTTCGGAAGTAATCACTCAATGTGCACTTGTACGCAGGAAAAACCAGTCAGGGACCTGGATCACAGAACGCATGTTAGAGGCTTATGAAGAACTGCATAAGCTTGGTCATGCGGTTTCCTATGAAGTTTGGGAGGACAAAAAGCTGGTTGGAGGATTATACGGGATAGACCTCGGGAATGTATTCTGTGGTGAGAGTATGTTCAGCCTTGTATCCAATGCTTCTAAGGTGGCCTTTATCCATATGGTTCGAGAGTTGGGTCAAAAGGGCTACCGCTGTATTGATTGTCAGGTGTATTCGGACCACCTGGCCAGCCTGGGTGCAGAGGAACTCCCAAGGGAAGAGTTTCTCCGGATATTGAAGCAGGCATCAGCTCACGACCAGCAGGGAGACCTCTCTTTTTAATAAAGTACGTGATCGTAATTGGGGGGAAGGGATTTTTTTAAATCCAGGAATTCCCCGAGATGGTTATAAAGGCTTTGATAATCGCCTTTACCTTCTTCCTCACTTGCCCTGATAAACAGGGCATAGCGAACCTCAGGAATTATCAGGTTTTGGTAGGCGTTGCGAAAGGTCTCATCGGTAGTAGCAAATGACTTTCGTGCGTATCGCTGCTGAATCTTACGGACCTTGAATTTGATAAAGGTCTTTTCCAGGTGTTTGTTCATCTCCAGCCAGCTTGGTTCAGGAATATCAACGTTTGTTATAAGAACTTCGATATTCTCCAGCTGTTCTTTTTCATCAAATGCCACCTGGTAATACAACCGATCCTTTTTAAATTTTATCCTGTAGCGCACCATACTGCTGTCGACTTCCTGGTAGAAGCGTAATTTTTTTACCTCATTCAAATACGGTTCTACAGTCTTGTAACAGGCTTCGGGAAATTGTCCTTTGCGGATTCGGAACTCCCTTTCATAGTTCACCTGGGAGTAACTATGGAATCCGCCCAGGGTAAAAAGCAACAGCAATATTCTATACCTCATGGTATCTGAAACAATTGATTTCATGGTCGTTTACCATTCCTGTGGCCTGCATATGAGCATAAACCACGGTGCTTCCCACAAATTTAAAACCCCGATCTTTCAAATCCCGGCTGATCCGGTCGGAAAGCGGAGTGGTAGCCGGAGCTTTGCGGTAGTCCTTTACTTTATTCTTAATTGGAATACCATCGGAAAAACTCCAGAAATACGCAGCGAAACTGCCAAACTCCTGTTGGATTTTCAGAAATGCATTTGCATTGGAGATACTGGAATGTATTTTCAGACGGTTCCGGATGATACCGGGGTCTTCGAGCAGGGCAGCTACCTTATCGCCCCCGTAGTTTGCTATTTTACAATAGTCGAACGTATCAAACGCCTTGCGAAAATTCTCCCTTTTCCTCAAAACAGTAATCCAGCTAAGTCCGGCCTGGAATGTTTCAAGCAGCAGGAACTCGAACAGGGTGGCATCATCCCGTACGGGCACTCCCCATTCCTGATCGTGATAGGATTCATATAGCGGATCTCCCAGGCACCAGCCACAACGGTGTTTTTCCATGACCCAAAGATAAGGGAAATCCCATCCGCGCTTTTACCTAGTTTGGCGGGATGAGCTCACGGCTTTCCGTTGCCTCAGGCCAGTTGGCTGTTATGGTGGGAAAGCTCCTGAAGAAGTTACTTCCGTCTTTCCGCTTCAGCACTACCTTCGTTCCTTTGGAAGATTCCCTGATCTCAGAGATCACGACCAGGTTGCCGTCCAGGCTTTTCATGCTGGCTACCCCACCCCGTTTGATAATGAAGTTCTTCCTGGGAACCAGAACGTGATTGAAGTCGCCATCCGCCGGCAGGATGAGCTTCATTACCTGGCCTTCCTGAAGAGGAACGGTCTGAGCATTCACACTTACAATGCTACCTAAAAAAAGGAATATGATAAAATAACAGAAGACTTTCATAGCTAAAATGAGAATTAGATAAAATATACCCTAGATACTTACCAAGATAATAAAAATATAACAATTTATCAAGTCGCCAGCATAGTTAATTAATAGTTAAACTCGCAATAAATGATAGTAATACTATTATATTTGCAGTGTATTACTTTAAACGTATGAAAGATTTATTCAAAAACCTGAAAATTTCTGTAAACCAGAAAACCTATTTAAAAGATCCAGAGTCCTCAGATTTGGGAAAGCGCATAGTGCAGCATGGGATTATTCTGATCTCAGAAATGGGGTTTGAAAAATTCACCTTCCGAAAATTGGGCATGCGCATCGGGTCCAATGAAAGTTCTGTTTACCGGTATTTTGAGAACAAGCACAAATTCCTGATCTACCTGACATCATGGTATTGGGGGTGGAAGGAATATCAACTGGTATTGACAACCAACAGCATTCAGGAGCCTTCATTGAAATTAGAAAGCGCCCTGAGAGTGCTGACGGATCCTGTGGTCGCGGATTCCTCCTTTTCACATATCGATGAGGTCACCCTATACGAGATTGTGATAAATGAATATTCCAAGTCGTTCCTGACCAAGGAAGTCGACCAGGAGAATAAGGAAGGATACTTTGAGATCTATAATCGCATGGTTCGCAGGCTGGGAGATATGGTTCGCCAGGTGGCCCCTGCATATCCCTATGCTGAAAGTCTGGCAAGCACTGTTCTGGAAGGAAGCCTCCATCAATACTTTCTCATGGAGCACTTTCCTTCATTGACCACTTGC
>JARRLI010000076.1:0-5931 GCA_037387145.1 Robiginitalea sp.
CTTTCAGGAATTCCACGGCACTGACCACATCCCTGGCAAGGTCCTCGGAGGTGGCAGCATCGTGATCTCCAGTAGATTTTCCTGTTCCCCTGTCGTCATACCGCAGGACCGCAATCCCGTTCCGGGTCAGGTGGTCTGAGATCACCAGGAATGGTTTGTGTCCGAAGACTTCCTCATTGCGATCCTGAGGCCCGCTTCCCGAGATCAGGACAACTACCGGGGGTTTTTCCGTTCCCGCAGGGAGGGTGAGGGTTCCCGACAGCTCAATCCCGTCCGTCGGATTGGCAATAATCACTTCTTTGGATTCATACGGATAGGGTTCGGTGGGCTCCTGCGGTCGCTTAAAAGGTTCCGGTACTCCTTTTGAAAGATTCAATGGAATAGACTGCCCCATCTGGGTGAATGTGCCCTCTATGGTTCCCTCGGAAGTCCATTCCCCTGTATAGGAAACGCCCAATTGTTCAATCTCAAAGGAAAGGCTGGGAGCCTGGTAGTCCAGGACACTCAAAGGGATGCCGGCAGCCCCCTGGTCAGGGCTATCCAGGGTTCCCGTATATCCGTCGTCTCCGTTTTCAACATGGAGCACGAGCCGGAGTGAAACGCCCTGTACTTTCAGGGCTCCGTTCCAGGAGCCCACAATATCCTGCGCACTGAGGGTTAAGGTGGTAAGAAATGCGAGTAGTACTTGGAGGATTTGCTTCATATAAATGCTGGGTTTTCATGCCCGTGGAGGCAATTGAAAGATACATCAATTCCAGAAAACGACCACTATCTGACCTGTTAGCCCAACGCCCAATTTACCGCTTGTTCTGCATGGATGCGCGTGGTATCAAATACGGGCAGGTCCACATCTTCCCGCGAGATCAGCAGTGGGATTTCCGTACAGCCCAGTATTACGCCTTCGGCCCCGCCCTGTTGCAGTGCCCGTATAACCTTTGTAAAGATCTCCCGGGAAGCGTCCCGGATTTTTCCGTGTACAAGCTCCTGGTAAATGATACGGTGAACCTCCCGTCGATCTTCCTCCTCCGGGATCAGGGTTTTGATGCCATACTGCTCTGACAGCACTTTTTTGTAGAAGTCCTTTTCCATGGTAAAGCGGGTACCCAGCAGGCCTACGGTTTTAAGCCCCTGTTCATCGATCTTTTTACCGGTTGCCGTTGCAATATGCAGGAAAGGAATGGAAGTAGCCGCCCTGATGGCCGGTTCACACAAATGCATTGTATTGGTGCACAGCAGAATAATAGCTGCCCCGGCTTTTTCCAGGTTGCTTGCAGCATCTCCCATAAGTACATTTAGCGAATCCCAGTCGTTCCGGTGCTGCAGGGTTTCAATTTCGGCAAAATCAACGGATTCCAGTATGCAGCGTGCCGAATGAAAACCGCCTTTAAGTTCCCGGACTTTTTCGTTCAGCAACCTGTAATACACCAGGGAAGATTCCCAGCTCATGCCACCGATAAGACCGATCTTTTTCATTTGTCCTCAATTCAGGAATCACGTCTGGATTCTTATGACATCAATGGATTCCACGGGTATATGCTTTGATCCACAACAGGCTTGCTGTTTTGGTTTCCGCTTCGAAAAGTACAAAATTCGCGCTGCCAGGGAACCCCTGGGAATTTACTAAAATATGCCGAGACAGGTCATCCGGAACCAATCCAAATGAGACACTCTATTTTTAAATCTTGAATCTTGAATCCAGGACTGGTGAAAACCACCCGTTCAACGGCGTATAAGCTTACATCCGGTACACCATGGCGTTGACGTTCATGCCTGCGCCTACCGAAGCAAAGATGACGATATCCCCCTGTTTGAGCTCGTGGCCTTCCATTTGGCCTTTGAGTATAAGGTCCAGCAGAGTAGGTACGGTGGCTACCGAAGAATTACCAAGCCTGTGGATGGTCATAGGCATAATATCCTCAGGTGATTCCTGCATCCAATAGAGTTCGTATAGCCTCTTCAGGATGGCATCAACCATTTTGCCGTTGGCCTGATGGATGAGGACTTTTTTAACTTCTCTGAGTTCTATTCCTGCGGAATCCAGACAGTCTTTGATGGCCTGTGGGACTGTTTCGAGGGCGTACTGGTAAAGCTTACGCCCATGCATTTTGAGATAAAGTGCTTCGGGAAACGCATTTTCCGGATTATAGGAAGGACCCATAAAAAGCATTTGGGAATAGCGAAGGGTATCGGAGCGTGTCTTATGTGCCAGAATCCCTGTACCGGAATCACTTTCCCTTGCCTCAAGAATTACAGCGCCCGCCCCATCTGCATAGAGCATACTGTCCCTGTCGTGAGGGTCTGAGATGCGGGATAGGATATCTGCACCGATTACCAGGGCTCGTTTGGCTTCGCCGGATTTCAGGAAATAATGAGCCTGGATCAGGCTTTCCAACCAGCCGGGGCATCCGAATATCATGTCGTAGGCTACCGTGCCGGGGTTATGGATCTCCAACTTGTGCTTAACCCTTGCCGCCAGGCTGGGGACAATATCGGTGCGGGGATCACCTTTGCATACATCCCCAAAATTATGAGCGACGATAATATAGTCCAATGTCTCCTTGTCTATACCAGCATCGGAAATGGCCTCAGCAGCTGCAAAGGAAGCAATGTCAGAGGTGGAAAGGTGATTTTCCACATACCTTCTTTCCTCGATTGTTGTGATTTCCAGGAATTTATCTACAATTTCCCTGTTGGCTTTAGGCAGTTTTTGCTGATTGGAATCGTAGAAGTCAATGGCAAGGAAGTCCTCATTCGGGATCCGTTTTTGGGGGATATAGGAGCCGGTTCCTACAATAACATTTTTTGTTTGGGTACTCATAAAAAGTGTCTGGTAAATAATGCCCCTCTCAAATAGAAACCTGAGGTTTCAATTCTAAAATTGATATCTGTCATAAGTACCTGCAGTAATTGCTTTTATCCGCTCTGCAAACCTGTACTCTTGACGGGGAAAATTCACATTTTTATAAAGGTGCGAACTACACCGGTAATCAGCGCTAATTCTCAGGGTTCAAATGGGATGCCCAAATCAGAGGAGAAAGCCAATTTCGCTAACATGAATTCAAAAAACACTTCAAATTCCTGGTTCGGCTGAAGTCTTACTACGTCAATAACTACTGAGGGTACGGTTTCCTGGGAGCTTGTGATTTTCCTTTCACAGGGCAACGGCGCCTTTTATCTGAGAGGGCGAATTACAAAATACGATGGTCAACCCCTGCTTATACCTTAAAGGCATATAAAATCACAACCTATTAAAGGAGCTATTTCTTTCGGATTCTTCTATTTGGTAAGGTAACCCAGCCGCTCACCCATCAGCATATGCTTATAGGAACTCCCGTCAGCCTTCATGGGGGCATCCAGGGTGAATTCTGCCTGTTCCTGGAAGAGCATAACGAAATCGGAACCCCCAAAGGCAAAGTACCCCAGCATATCACCTTTTTTTACCTGTGAACCTGCTGTAAGGGAATCCTCAAAATTCACGGAACCCACGGCAGCCATTCCAATAGGAAGCAGGGCGACAAGGCCGTATTCCTGTGTTTCCAGGATCACACATCCTCTGGTTTCAACCGATTGCCAGCCTGTTTTAGCGCTCGGGTTAAATGCGCACCGGTTGTTTTCAGTGTCCCACCAAATCACACCTCCGGTAGGGTTTTTGCCCGGAATAATGCGAATTTCCTTAACAATCCCAGCCATTGGAAAATGATACCTGTGATAGTCATTCACGTTCAGGAAGGAATGCGTCAGTGTTCCACCCCCGAAGGCATCCCGGTATTCACTATCCGGCCCAATGAGTTCTGAAACCGACCTCAGGGAAGCTGATTTTACTGGAACACCGTCGCTTGCTACCAGGTTGGAAAGGCTGTCAATTGCCCAGACCCCCATGGGTTCTGAATCTGCGAAGGAAACCACAACCGAATCTGCCTCCGGACTGGCTATAGGCCGCATTTCAGGGGATTTCAGATATCTGGTGAAGAATTCATTGAAGGTCGTCCAGTTAGACGGGTCCTCATACCACCCCCGTTGCAAACCGAAATTCGGATCGTTGAGGGCCATTTGGTAATATTCCTCACTCCAGGAGGCCTCTGTATCCAGGAAGCGCCCCCAGGACTTGCTGAAGTTCACCATCCAGGTGGCAAAGGGTTCTGCATATTGAAGTGAGTTGTTCACCAGACCCCTGCCTTCCAGTTCCGGTAGGGGCTGGTCTACGATAAAATAAAAGGTGCAAAGGCTCTGGAAGATATTGTCGAATATTTCAGGATATTCCCTTTTTTTGAGCAAGGCCCAGGGCATGGAGGTTTCCGCCCAGGAAACAAAGGCGTAGTATTCTTCCAGGGTCTGGGCCGGGTTCGTGTTCGGGTCCGGATTAACCTGTTTTGCTTTTTCGATAGAGGCTTCCAGCATAGCCTTAAGTTCGGGGTCACCTTCCAGCATGGCGATCAGTTCTTTGGTAGCCTCTCCATATTCCGCCTCGGGAGCAGGCTGTTTGCAGGAAAGAAGAAAGAATACTGCTAAGAAGGTCAGGATATTCGAAAAGGAAACAAGGTTGTTTTTCATGGTAGGAGCTTTGTTTGGCATCGGTTGGAAAGCCAGGTATTTATCAAAACCAGCTGGTTTCCGTATGACCTAAATTTACTGAAATTTCATTAAAAATATTTTTGCGATCCATTCAAATACCACTTAATGGACGCCTTAGGCAAGCAACTATTCACAGAGGGTGTATTCCTTTACGGTTTCCGGCCGGGGCCCATTCCCGTTACGACAAACAGCTTATTCTATAAAAAAGCCCTTCCGATAAATCAGAAGGGCTTTTTAACCTGTTCATGGCAATTTAACTATTCCACTGGATGGGCATCCGATGGATACCACGCATTGTCAAACCAGGGTTCCAGGGGGCCGTAAAGCCGGAAAATCGTATTCCAACCTTTGCCGGGTACAGTTTGGATCCAGTTGTTCTCAAAGCCTTCAGGGGCCTCAGGGCCAAAATAAATATCCCAGCTACCGTCCGCATTTTGAACCAATCCTTCCGTATTGCTGTCCACACCCGGAAAGCGCTGGTCCGTTTGCAGCATGGAACGAGTTTGGTTGTCATATGCGGTGAACGCCCAGAAATCTTTCATCGGAGGGTTCGGAGGAACCGTGAATTTATACGTCTTGCTGCCATCGAAGGTATCCCCGTTCACATCCGAATATGCGATGGCATATTGAGATCCTTTCCCAATGATTTTCATAGACATTGCCGGTGTTATCCCGGTAGCGTAAAAGTGAAAAGCACTTCTGGCATCTAAGAGTCTAAATCCTTCGTGTTCAAATAAATGGCTTTTATACGCCAGTGGGTTGAGCCATTTTGTTCCCGGGAACTTGTAGAGATATTCACTTCTTGGTTTAGCCATTTGTGTCCGGACAACAGCGCCTCCAATTTTCGCAGCCTCTTTTAAAATATCCTGCATTCGGGCATCCGGATTGAATTCCTTGCCCTTTTCGATGCCAATAGCTGCCAGTGAACCGAGGATTTCGGGATTTTCGCCCTTGGCGGGCTCGGACTGGATAACCGCGTTGATTTCCTCAAAGATCCGTTCATCCATTTTGTGAATGGTATTGAAATTTTTCCCCGAAACATTTACAAAATTCATGGCAGGCGGATTGTCCTTTTGGGAAAGCGGGTAAATCCTGAAAGTGGCCTTGGTGGCGTCCACTGCGGGTTTTGGGTCTCCGTCTTTCTGGAATCCCCTCCATATAATCCAGTGCCCATAGGTGTTGGCGCTGGAAACAAAGTATCCATCAGGAATGCTCCCCTGGTAATTTGGGGGTAGTATAAGGAATTTACCACCCTGGGATTTATCAGGACCTAACCTGCCGAAATCAGCTACATATTTAAAATAATGGTCATCTATGATACCCAATACGTCCGGTGGAGTTTCAATGACCATTGGCTCG
>JARRLI010000077.1:0-5878 GCA_037387145.1 Robiginitalea sp.
AATTCCAAGGCTTTGTCCTGTTTTGGCAGCCAGGGCCCAGAGCTGCTGGTTTCTGGAATTTGTTTCCATGGGCGGCCTCCCAAACCCACCTTCAATTTCCATGCGGACCTCAGGAGTCTGGGTGCAGAGGGAGCGAATCGCCTCTTCCACCCGGGATCCTTCGACTGAAGTGGGAACCCGCACATCGACCACCACACTGCTTTTAGGGGCTACCGTGTTGGGAGAAATACCCCCTTCGATCATCCCTACATTGACCGTGGTCCCTTTCTCAAAATCATTCAGCGCATAGAGCTCCTGTACCAGGCGGGCCATTTCCACGATGGCATTTATTCCTTTTTCAGGATCCAACCCGGCATGGGCCGCCTTCCCGTGTACCGTGAGGGTGAACCGGCCCAGTCCCTTGCGGGCCGTTTTCAGTTTACCCTCCAGGCCAAGGGGCGGTTCCAGCACAAAGGCCCTGTCTGCGATACGGGCCAGACGCCTGATCGCATCGGTGGATTCCCTGCTTCCAATTTCCTCATCGGAGTTGATCAGCACCACTGGCAGTACCCCGGGCATGAAATCCAGGGCAGAAAGACATTTCAGGGCAAAAAAGATCTGTGTGATCCCGGCTTTCATATCGTATACGCCCGGGCCGGAAAGACGATTCTCCGATTCTTTCAGCGGCATGTCCCGAAGGGTGTCCAGCGGCCATACTGTGTCCACATGCCCCACAACCAACTGGATGGGCTGGTTGCGAACCTTCTCGGCAGGACGGGCATACAGATATCCCCCGGAAATCCGTCCCGGGACCCAGAGGGTATAGAGGCCCGCTTCATCCATTTGGTGCTTGAGCCATTGCAACAATCCTTCCAGGGCTTTCCGTTCAGAAGAGGGGGACTCCATACGCGAGAGTTCCTTTATAAACGAGATCATGGATTCCCTTCTGGATTCCATCCAGGCCATTATCTCTACGGATATGCGGGCGGTTGGTATCATCTCTTGAATCCTTTTGGGAATGGAAATCTATAGGTGTCGGCCACCCTTGCAAAACGCCCTTCGGCCACATAGGCCAGCAGGGGATGCTCGTGGAGTGATTGTTGCTCGTCCTTTTCGGAAACCCGCAAATAATCCGGGTGTACATGGGCGCGGATGATCGTCCCTGTGATCAGGCTGTTACTTCCGAAGCCATCAATGGTCTTGAAATGCCTGCATTCCAGCATCAGGTATGACTGCTCCAGGAACAACCCATCCACTTCTGTAGCCCTGCAGGTGGGAAGGAAATCGATGATCTGGTCAGATTTTGAGATCTCCTCCTTCCTGGGACTGGCACTGAAAGATGTTATCAGGGTTTGATCGGGGAGCGGGAAGCTCACCGTAAATTCCCCGTATTGCTCAATGTTCTGATACGTACCGTGGGTGGGCGTGCATACAAATCCAAAATAATTGTCAAAACCCATGGGGGTGACCATATGCTTGGGGGCAAGGTCATATCCCTCCCCTTCTTTGGTCCCAACCACCGCAAGGGGGGCAATCATAAAGAAGCGCTTCCAGATGGGATTGCTGGTATCAAGCGAGATCCAGGTGTCTGGCATCGGATGGGTCATGGTAAAAGGTATTATTTAGTCCTGTTGGATAAACTAGTAAAACAGGGGAAAACCTCCAATGATTTACATCAGGCAAAAACGGGTTTGACCGCTTTTTGCCATGCCAGTGCGGGACTGATACAGATCATTGCCGGGCCCTTATGATACTGGTATTTTTGAAAGACAGCCATGCAAGGTGTCTGTTTGTTATTAACCTTAAAATCCTAGCCATGAAAAAGTTATTTTTACTGCTGTTTTGCCTTGGGTTCCTCAGCCCGGCCATGTCGCAAATCATAAAAACAGAGGAATTATCCGAAGTGATTGTTTATGCGACCAACTACAAGTACCTCAACAGCCTGGCTTCTGAAGAGCCAGCCGCTATCCCGGTACAAATGCTGGAGCGAAAAGTCGCTGCATTCAACCTGGAGGAATCTGACTATTACCGGGATGATTACGATTACTATCAGATTAGTTTCTACATCCCCGACGGTAAGATCCTGGCCGCTTATGACCAAAACGGAAAAATCCTCAGGACCATTGAAAAATTCAAAAACGTCAAGCTTCCCGAAAGCGTGAACAATGCCATTTTGGATCGGTTTCAGGGATGGGTGGTAAGTGAGGACTTTTACCTGGTTCGCTACCACGAGAACAAAGGAGTGAGCAAAACCTACAAGCTCACCCTGGTGAACGGGGATAAAAAAATCCGTGTAAAACTGGATGATAAAGGCAACTTCCTTTAATGAACGGATGCCATAAGGGGTATTTGCATGTCAGTGTTTAGCATCCGGATGCCTTTTCATCCATAGGCCGCCTTGGAGAGATCTTCAAGGCGGTTTTTATATGCAGTTACTGTTTCCTTTCGGCCTTCTTCTGCTCCTTCTCCAGCTTTTTGAAATACCCGCGTGTGAGCCAGTTATGTTTCAGGGCTTCCATGTTCTCATCAAATTTTACCAGGCCCGAATCCAGGTGTTTAAGCCCATGGCGTATCTCAGAAGCCATGGCGGTATCCCGCAGCAGCATGCCCAGCGTTCCCTCCCCTTTCTGCAGTTCGCCCACAAGTTCGTTCAGGTTACCGGTCAGTTCCCGGATCTGTTGTCCGGAACTGTCCAGGTTGGAAGCGACGTCCCTGAGCTGTTGGGCAAAGTCCGGATCGTCCATAAGCAGGGTAAGGGTGCTTTGTTCAAGGCGCCAGTCCCGGATCATAGAATTGAGCCGCTCGATCGCTTCTTCGGATTTGGCCGTACTACGGTTCAAGTTGTGAAAACTCTGCTGCAGATCCTTGGCCATGACACTGTCATAAAGCAGCCGCCCGAGTACCCCATTGCCGTTTCTAAGGGCCTGTGTTACCTCCAACAGGTCTGCAGTCAGCAGGGATGCATTCTGGTTGGTTACATTCAGGGTGGTAAGCATATCCTGGGTATTGATCCGCGTGAAGGTGGGGATCTCATCCCCATCGGTTATCGGGTTTCCTTCCCCCTGTCCGGGCAGGATATTGATGAGCATGCTGCCCACAATACCGTCTGAGCCTACCATGGCTACGGCATTATCCTTTATATGATCCAGCATGTCTTCCTGAATTTGCATATACACCCTTATACTGGTGTCATTCTCCATGGAGATCTCCCGTACGATCCCCACATTGATCCCTGAATACCGCACATTGTTGCCAAGTTGTAAACCGTTCACATTGTTGAATACTGCCGTGATCTGGAAAGTAGGACGGAAAATATTCTGCTCATTCCCGATAAGGTAGGCCATCACCAGGATGAAAAATGTTCCCAGGATGACAAAGATCCCCAATTTGATGTATTATATGATTGAAGTTGCCATGGCTTACTTTTTAAAAAATACTTCTATCTTGGGATCCGTGCTCCCGGACAATTCCCGGTAGGAGCCTTCTGCATAATTCACCCCGTCTACCAGGAGCAGAATACGTTCTGAGATCACCCGTGCACAGTCTACGTCGTGGGTGATGATCAGGGAAGAGGTCCCGTATTTGTGTTGTATTTCCCGCATCAGTTCTATGATCTCCTTTGAGGTGATGGGGTCCAGTCCGCTGGTAGGTTCATCGTAAAGGATAAGCTTTGGTTGCAGGATCAGGGTACGGGCCAGGGCCACCCGCCGCTTCATCCCTCCGGAAAGTTCCGCAGGCATCAAATCCAGGGTGTGGGCCAGTCCTACATTTTCAAGTGCCTCCATCACCAGGGGCAGGGTATCCTTCACATGGCCCAGCTTTTCACGGTGCCGCCTCATGGGAAATTCCAGGTTCTCACGCACCGTCATGGAATCGTACAGGGCACTGCCCTGAAACAGGAATCCAATATCCGATCGCAGTTGGTCCAGGTCGTGCTGATCCAGGGAGGAAATGGGTTGCCCCAGTACCTCGACACTGCCTTCGTCCCCTTCCATCAGCCCTACCAGGCATTTGATCATCACGGACTTCCCAGACCCCGATTTGCCCATAACCACCAGGTTCTCCCCTTCATACAGGGTCAGGTCAAACCCCCTGAGCACGTGGTTCTCCCCAAAGCTTTTCTTCAGGTCCCGGATACGGATCACCTCTTTGCGCTGTCCGCTGGGGGAGATAACTTCTGTATGTGCGGCCTTAGGTTTCATAACTCAGAGTTCGTAAAATATATCGGCGATAAAGACTGCCATGAAATCCACAAAAAAGACCAGGAGGGAAGCCGTAACCACAGCGGTATTAGCTGCTTTGCCTACTCCGGCCGTACCTTTTTTACAATGATACCCCTTATAACATCCAACCAGGCCGATGACAAAACCGAAGAAAAAGGATTTTACCGTGGCCGGGATGAAATCCCCGAAGGAAAGTGCATTAAAAACCTTGTTGAAATAAAGGGTAAAGCTCATGCCTCCCTTGAGGTTCTCCACCAAAGCAGAACCACCCAGGGCAATCAGGTCGCCAAAGATCACAAGCAACGGAAGCATCAGGGTGGTGGCCAGGATACGCGTCACCACCAGGTAATTAAATGGGTTGGTGCCGGAGACCTCCATGGCATCGATCTGTTCGGTTACCCGCATGGACCCCAGCTCAGCACCAATCCCGGAGGCAATGCGGCCTGCACAGATGAGCGCTATTATGACCGGTCCGATTTCCCGTACTATTGAGATCCCCACCATGTCGGGCATCCAGGATTCCGCCCCGAACTCGATCAGGGTGGGGCGGGTCTGCAGGGTCAGTACCAACCCAATGATAAAGCCTGTAACCAGTACCAGCACCAGGGAGCGGTTGCCCATCTGGTAGCACTGCCTTACGAATTCACGGAATTCATAGGGGGCCCGGAATACCTCACGGAAAAAGCGGCCTCCAAAGGCCGCAAGTTGTCCGGTCTCGACGAGGAAGTCCTTTATCTGGTCCGTTATGGTTCGGGATTGGTTCATACCAGTAGTAAAGTTACTTCAATCAGTCTTCCCGAAGTATGACGAATATCAGCCCGGGAATCGGCCGGGGCATAGAATATCAGAGGGATTCCCGGATTCCCTCCAGGGCGAATACCACCCCGGATGCCAGTACCCACTCCCCGTCTGCGGCCCAGAAAGTAAGGGTGTCAAAAGGTGCGGAAGGAAAAAAGATCCCTGTGAAATTCAGCGCCCCCTGCCCGGCAAATACCTCCAGTGAAGCCACATCCAGGTAAACCCGCAGGTCTTCAAAGTCCTCCAACTTCAGGGGTGCCGTATGCGGCCCCTTGTAAAAGTCCTCTGAAAAGCCCTTTGGCCCGGACTGGCGGCGATCCACCCAAAGTTGCTCATTCTCACGGTCGTATCCCAGGATAAGGCGGTCCCCCTTCACGTTGGAAAGGGTCATCCCCAAAATCGAAGCCGTTGTTTCCCTTAAATCCGTTTGCAGGAGGAGTTCGCAGCGGGAAGGCGAAAAGGACCCGGAAACCTCCTGCTCCCTGCTAATGGACACGGCACCAAGATCTGTTCGCGCCCCCCTGAGGGCCTCAAGGGCTTTCACGGGGCTTGATCTCAGAGAATAGGCCCCTTCGATTACCTGAAGCGTTAAAACCCGGGGGAGGGTCATTGCAGACCTCCAGGTACCTGTGGGCACCTGCTGGGCGTACAGCCAGTTGGACATCCACCCGATCCCGATCCGCTGGCCGGGGCCCACAGGGGCGTGGTCCCAGGTTACAAAAGCATAATTGTCCGTTCCCCAGTCAAGCCACTGCTGCTCGGCCGGGTTGGCGATATAGCGGACCCCGTCAAAATCCCCGACAAAATAAGAAGTGGCCGTCCCCCGGTTGGGGGCATCCTTTTGGATGCTGACGATCAATACCCATTTGGTCTTTCCC
>JARRLI010000077.1:5899-6684 GCA_037387145.1 Robiginitalea sp.
ATCAATACCCATTTGATCTTTCCCGTTTCCGGGTCCTGCAGGGGGAAAAGGTCCGGGCATTCCCACAGGCGGGTATCCCCTGGGATCCCAAAATCAGAGAGGTAGGTCCAGGTTTTCAGGTCCGGGGAGCCGTAGAATTGTACGCGGTCATAAACAGCCAGGGCCATCACCCATTTCCCGGTCTGCTCATGCCAGATGATCTTGGGGTCCCGGAAATCCCGGATCCCGGTCTCGTTCTTCAGCACCGGGTTGCCGCTATATTTCGTCCAGGAACGCCCCTTGTCCAAACTGTAGGCGATGCTCTGGTTCTGGAAATCGTCCCGGCCTGTATTTTCACCTTCCGGGTCGTGGTGGGTAAAGGCTGCCACCCCAGGAGGATTCTCCCGGGAGCCGACGCCGGAGGTGTTGGCTGTATCCACCACGGAGCCCCCGGAGAAAATGTACCCCAGGGAATCCGGGGCCAGGGCCACGGGCATGTGTTCCCACCGCACCAGGTCGCGGGAGACCGCATGCCCCCAGTGCATTGGGCCCCAGACAGTGCTGTCCGGGTAGTACTGGTAGCTCAGGTGGTACTCCCCGTCAAGAAAGAACATACCATTGGGATCGTTCATCCATTGGGAGGGGGGCGTAAAATGGAACCGGGGCCGGTGGGGTTCCCGGTAGGCTGCCTCTGTTTCCGTTTCTGTCGCTTCCTGCTGCTTTGGCTTCTCTTGTTTACAGGACAAAAATCCCAGCAACAAGAGGGTTCCTATGCAGATGGCTTGGTTTCTCATGGGATCTGGAAG